>CAMNZV010000028.1 GCA_946575275.1 uncultured Clostridium sp.
TTGTAAATTATATTATTTTTTCTTGTTTTTTCGACTTTTTTTGATTTTTTTCTTTCTGAAATACTTTCTATATATAAAAAATCCACTGGTAATTACATCTTGTTAATAATCCTTTTAATTGTTATTATAGAAATATAATTTTTATCAAAGGTAGGTATTATATATGGATTTTCCTAAAATTAAGGTGGCAGATTTTGAAGGTCCCTTTGATTTATTGTTGCATTTAATAAGAAAGAATAAAATGAATATTAAAAATGTAGAAATATATAAGATTACAAATCAATATCTTAACTATTTAGATGAACTTAAAGAAATGGATCTTGAAGTTACCTCTGAATTTATTGTGGTTGCTGCAACCTTAATTGAAATTAAATCAAAAACCCTATTACCAAAACCTAAAGTCATAGAAGAGGATGAAGAGGATATTGAAAAAAAACTCTTAGAAAAACTTATACTATACAAAAAAATTAAGGAATCAACAGTATTTTTTAATAATAGATATAGCAATTTAGGATGTATTTATACTAAGAAACCTGAAATAATAGAAGAAAAAGCTAGCACCGTTAATAATGAAGATCTATTTCAAAATATTTCTCTTATAGATTTATATCAGATTTATAATAATTTAATTGAACTTTATTTTAGTAAGCAAAATAAAGTTAATGTGGTTCAAAAGAAGATTCAAACTGACAAATACAAAATAGAAGAAAAGTATGATTATCTTATTGAAAAATTTAAAAGTTCAAGAACCCTTGAATTTAATGATATAATTATAGAATGTGAGTGTAAAATGGAATGTGTAGTTACATTTTTAGCCTTACTTGAATTAATAAAACAAAGGGAAGTTAAGATATACCAAAGTCAAAGCTTTGGAGATATTTTTATTGAAAGGATAGAAGAAAATGACCAATTATAATTCTAAACAATTTGAATTCGAAGAAACTTCAATAAAAAAACATCAAAAATCTATTGTAGAAGCTCTCTTATTTGTAGCTGGGGAACCCTTAAGTTTACGTGATCTTGCTATAAATATGGACATAACCCCAAAACAATTAGAGGAATTATTAGATGAAATGATTTATGATTATGAAAATGAAGAAAGAGGTATAAAGTTAATTTCAATTAATGGTGCTTATCAATTTGTGACAAAACCAGAACACTCTGATTATATACAAAAATTGTTGAAAAAGAATAAAAGACAATCCTTATCACAAGCCTCACTAGAAAGTCTTGCAATTGTAGCCTACAAACAACCTATTACAAGAATTGATATAGATGAAATTAGAGGAGTTAAATCTGATAGCGCCATTCAAAAACTAATAGAAAAAGATTTAATAAAAGAAGTAGGTCGATTAGAGGTTCCAGGTAGACCAATTATTTATGGTACTACAGAAGAATTTTTAAGACAATTTAATTTAGGAGATTTAAAGGAATTGCCAATTCTTGATATGTTCTCTTATGATGATGAGTAGAAATAGCTATCAGAAGATTAAACCTTCTTCTGATAGCTATTTTTATATTATTAAATACTTTTACCCTCATCCTTAAAATTAACATAAGCATTGCAGGAATCCATTTTGTTAGCTTCCTTTTTATCCTTATTAAACATTTCTTTTATTTTATCCATTGCAAGGGGTATATAATCTGCTAATGCACTATATGGATTGTTACCTTCAACTGGTATTAGTTTAACTGTTTCATTTGTTGCAATTAAGAAAGCAATTGGTTTAATTGTTATACCAGCACCAGAACCTCCACCAAAAGGATAATTGCCCTCTGAATTGGAGTTTGATTTGGGGCAATCGCTTCCCCCTGATATAAATCCAAAACTAACCTTAGAAATTGGTATAATATATGTACCATTATTAGTTTCTACCGCATCCCCTACTATTGTATTTACATCAATCATTTCTTTAATATTTTCCAAAGTACTTTTCATTAAATTTTCTATTGGATGTTCATTATTCATATTCTCTCACCTTTTCTAAAATTATTTCTTTAATTATTACATAAGTCATATATATAATATGACCAATTGATATATTGATTATACATTTTATATTTATCTTTAAGTAGAATATATCCTTAAACAAGGGTTTAATATATATCTTTTCTTCTTTAACCTTTAATAAAATTGAAAGTAAATATATTATCCATTGACGTAATATTGTATAAAATCCATAACTTAAGGCAGTGTCACAGGCATCAACAAGGGAATATTCACCTTCCCCATAAAGTCTTATAGAAGGTTTATATTTTGATTTTTTTATACCCTTGATACTTTTATATATAACAGATAATGAAATTTTTTTCTTTTTGGGTTTTTCTTTTTTCTTTTTCTCTTTAACATTACTGTTATTCCTTTGTTTATCACTTAATAAAGTAATGTTATATAATTTTATATAATATTTTCTTTCAAAATAGTAAATACTAATTTTATAAGGAAAAGGGAATAAAATAAGAATACAAATAACAATTAAAACTAATATCATAAATTCCTCCAAAATCATAGCATTTTTAATTATTCCCTAAATTTATAAATTAATTCATAAATCTTCACATTAAATACTTAATATTAAGAAGGTGTTATAATGAAAACAAAAAAATTTTTATGTCAAATTATTATGATTATATTTCTAATCAATATAATTACAGTAACCCCCTACTCAAAAGAAAATAATTTCAAAGTAAATGCCAAAAATGCCATAGCAATTGACAGGGAATCTAAAGAAATACTTTTTGAACAAAATGGATATGATATTGTACCTATGGCAAGTACAACTAAAATGCTTACTGCTTTAATAGCTATTGAACGTGGAAACTTAGATGAAAAATTTATAATAAGCAAAAAATCTACTTCTGTAAGAGGCTCTAAGGTTGGTTACAAGGAAGGCGAAGAAATTACCATATTAGAATTACTTTATGGTCTTATGTATAAGTCTGGTAATGATGCTGCAATAGCTTTAGCTGAAGGTATTGGCGGTTCTGTTTCTGGCTTTGCAGATATAATGAATCACCATAGCAAAAGCCTTGGATTATTAGATTCACATTTTGAATCTCCCCATGGACTTGATATGAATGACCATTATTCCTCAGCTTATGACTTAGCTCTACTTGCTGCTAAAGGTATGGAATATGATATTTTCAGAGAAATTGTTGGAACTAAAGAAGTATCAAAAAACAAGTATTCTTTTACTAGAGATTACAACAATATTAATAAAATTCTTTGGAGAATCCAAGGGGCAAATGGAATAAAAACAGGCTATACCGGTCAAGCTGGTAAATGCCTAGTTTCTTCAATAAACGAAAAAGGAAAGGACATAATAATTGTAGTTTTAAATTGCCCTGATAGATGGAATGTTACCGAGAAAATTTATAGCCATATTCAGGATACTATAGCCTTTCATGATAACAATGAAAAGGACTTAATATAGTTAATTACTGGTGCCTATAGTTATTCCCTATACAATATAATTAAGAAACTTGTAATAATTCTGTAATTGAAATAATATACATAATAATATACTAATTATAAGGTGGGATTAACTATGGTTTACATTAAAAAAATATATTCAGAAGACAATGCTGTTTCTTATTTTTATCAACCAGAAAACTCTGGTAGATTTGGTGAGATATTATTTAATATTGATGATGATTCATACGAAGTCTTAAAACTTGCCGAATCTGATGATGATAGCCATTATTACATAAGGCATGTACTTAATAAATTAAAAGAATATAAAAATACAAATAGTTTTCCAGATGAGGAAGCAATTAAATGGGATTAATTCATGAATAAAAATAGAAGGCTTATTATTTTGCCTTCTATTTTTATACCTAAAGAAGCTTTTGCTTAAATATATTATCTAAATTTAATTTTTCAATACGTTTCTTGATTTTATTAATATCCATAGTATATAAACCTAAATCCTGCATTCTATTAAAGTATACAGAGCCTGCAAAGGTATATCTTTCCTTCTTACCTTCCTTTGTTTTTGAATGTTCATTTTCAAAGGATATTATATCCCCAACAGTTGTAGAGCTTGGTAGAATTAACAATGGCATACCTATTCCAAGCCTTACTGCGTTGTGTCCTGCAAGGGTTCCTGTTGTTATAGCTTCTGTATGTCCAACAAACAATCCACTTTTTTCTCCACCACAAAATAAATTATCTACCCCAATAACTTTTAAATCATTAGTTCTAGGCGCAACTGATAAATATCTAATTGAATTACCCTTGCTACCTGCATATGGATCAACGTATTTTGCATGCTCTAATCCTTTTATTTTCCTTAACTTTTCAAGAGGATAATAGGTAGTCATTAATTTGGCATGGCCAGTATCTAGTAATATAATATTTTCAGCAAATTCTTTTAATGCATATTGCTGACATACCTTAGTTTTCAATTTATCATAGTTAATGTCTTCCTTAGGCATATTTAATATAACAACACCCTTTTCATTTAATTCATCTAAAATCTCCTTAGATAAGGTTTCTTTAGCTAATTTACAAGAGCCTGAAAAGGCACCTAAAATATCCCCCTCTCTTTCCCCTCTAATATCAGAAACCCCACATCTTTCACTAATGCTTATTCTAGGACCAAAGGATGGGCACCTTAAAATACACATGGAGCATCCATTTCCATACCTTAAGCAATTCCCCATTGGCCCTGTTGTACCTGTTGTTTCAATAAAAACATCACCCTCAACATAGCTATCATCAGAAAGATATACTCCCTTTATATTATGACCATCAAATTCTACATCACGTATCCTACTTTCCATATGAATTTCCACACCAATATTAATTAAAAAATCTTTAGTAATACCTTCAATCTTGTTTACATCATAAAAACTTGCATGTTTATGTCCTGGAAAATCTATATTCTTATGACGTGCTAAGCTATCTGTAATGTTAATTAATTCTCCTCCCCCTAAGGCAATAAGTTCCTCTGATGCCGTATACCTTCCATTATTTCGCATTATTCCACCAACATTTCCAAGTCCAAGCAAAAGATCTGTTTTTTCATATAATTCAACTTCTGCTCCAGCATTTTTAGCTGATATAGCAGCTGCAACACCTGCCCATCCACCACCTATTATTACAACTTTCATATATATCTTCTCCCCTCAAAAATACTCCTTGGATCAGATTGCAACTTGCAAAACCTTTTAACCCTGTGTCCTGAAAATCTTGTGGTACACGCTCCACAAACCCCTTCTCCGCAGCACATCTTAAAATTATTACAACAGGATAGTAATATTTTCTTTTCATTAATTTCATCTAAATATTCTATAATACTATAAGTTAGTATATCCGCACCTGCTAAATGAATTAATTTTATGTTTTTATCCTTTATTGAATTTTTAACTATAAACTTACCTTCCTCGCTAAGTTTCCCTTGATTTAATAAATTTAACTTTCTTGCTTTTACTCCATATATATCTAAAAAATCCTTAGAAAAATCAGATGTAAATGGGTCTGAATCTATAAATACATCTATTTCATTATCATTATTTTGAAGTTTTCTAACTACAGGCATCATTGGAGCTGCCCCAATTCCTCTAGCAAGAACTAAAACATTATTTCCATTTTGAGATTTAATATTATCTATTCCAAATACTCCATTCCAATAGGGCCCTCTAATAACTATTTCTTGACCCTTTAGTATAGTTTCAAGTCGTTTTGTTTTTACTCCTCGTATTTCTATTACAATTGTTATTATGTTTGTATCAATATCAGAATCCATAATAGATATAGGAATATCAAAAAAATAATTTTCATCTGTTCTAATAAAAATATAACTACCTGGCCTTATTAAATCTAAAACTAATTTATGTGGAGCTGTAAACTTAATCATAATAAGATCCTTTTCTAAATTAATTTTATCTACAACAAGACAATTATATGTTTTTCTTCTTTCCTTAGCCTTATTCCCATTATCATGAAATTCCTGATAAATACATACTCCTTTCCAATTTAAACAATCACAAAAACATTTTCCTTGTAATTGTGAACATAATATGCAATCCCCTGATTCTGCCAACTTACATGGACAATACTCAGTACCACTATCTATACAATCCACTTTTTCATTAATCATGACTACTCCTTTTAAATCACTTACTATATAAGATATTTTTTTACCTAAAATTTGTTACATGGTTTATCTTTTTAACAAAAAGTAATATAATAATTAAATATAGAACTAAAGGAGAGAGATAAATGGAACTTAGCAGAAATGATCAATGTTGGTGTGGTAGCGGTAAAAAATATAAGAAGTGTCATTATGAACTTGATCAAAAAATTGAATTCTAAAGGCTAAAGGGGTGTATTGTTCCGCCAAGAGAAATCATAAAGAATCAAGAACAAATTAACGGAATTAGAGAAAGTGCAAAAATAAATACTGCTGTTCTTGATGCTGTTGCAAAAGAAATTAAAATTGGTATGGCAACTTCAGAAATAGATAAAATTGTTTATGATACTACAACTTCTTATGGTGCAATACCTGCCCCATTAAATTATGAAGGTTTCCCGAAAAGTTGTTGTACATCCATTAATGATGAAATTTGCCATGGTATACCTGATGATAATATATTCTTAAAAGAAGGAGATATTGTAAATGTTGATGTATCTACTATCTTCAATGGATATTATTCAGATGCCTCAAGAATGTTTATTATAGGTAAAACTAACGAACAATGTGAAAAATTAGTTAGAGTTAGCAAAGAATGTTTAGATTTAGGATTTAAAGAAGCCAAACCTTGGGGCTTTTTAGGTGATATTGGAGAAGTTATTCAAAAACATGCAGAAAGCAATGGCTATTCAATAGTTTTAGAATTTGGTGGACATGGAGTTGGTCTCCAGTTTCATGAAGATCCTTTTGTCAATCATATTGGTAAAAGAGGCACAGACATGTTATTAGTGCCTGGCATGATATTTACTATTGAACCTATGGTAAACATGGGAAGTAGAAAACTATTTGTTGATGCTGAAAATGATTGGACTGCCTTAACTGAAGATGGCTATCCATCATCTCAATGGGAATATACTGTTTTAATAACTGAAACCGGTGCTGAAATATTAACCCACTAAATACCAACAACATAAAAGGATAGAGAAATAATAATCTCTATCCTTAATTTTTTTATTTAAATATATTTTTAATATTATATTTAAGTGAATCTAATAATCCACCCTTTTCAATATCCCTATCTGAATATACTTGAACTTCTCCTACTTTTTCATCACCAAGATATACTTCACATTTACCAACAATATCTCCCTCTTTATATTTCTTTTGTAAATCCTCTATTGTTATTTTAGTGCTTAAATCACCATCTGTGCCCTTTGGCAAAACTACTTCTAAGTCCTCTTTAGCCTTTGCAATAAAGAACCTATCTGTTTTTTCACCCATTTTAACTTCTTGTATCTCTTCATCCTTACTTACAAGTTTTTTACCTTGATATTTAGAGAAACCATAATTCATTAAAATACCAGCATCCCTATTTCTTATTTTATATGTAGGTGCACCCATTATTACAGTTAACATTCTTACACTATTTCTTTTAGCTGTAGCAGATATACAATACTTAGCTTCACTTGTATAACCGGTTTTCAAACCATCACAACCCTCAAAAAATCTAACAAGTTTATTATGGTTAACTAATTCTATTGGAGTTTTTCTTCCTTCAGATATAGTTTCCATGTATATTCCAGAGTATTCTAGTATTTTAGGGTGCTTTAATAATTCCTGAGACATTATAGCAATATCCCTTGCTGTAGACAAATGACCATCTGCTGGTAACCCATTACAGTTTTTAAAGGTTGTATTTGTCATGTTTAGTTCACTTGCTCTCTTATTCATCATATCAACAAAAGCAGATTCTGTACCTGCCAAATATTCTGCTATTGCAACTGCTGCATCATTACCAGATGCAACGGCTACTCCTTTTAAAAGTTCCTCCATTGTTCTTATTTCACCATTATCAAGGAGCATTGTGCTACCACCCATATTTTTAGCATTTTCACTACAAGTAACTTTATCTTCTAGGGCGATTTTCCCACTATCTATAGCTTCCATAGCTATAAGCATTGTCATAACCTTAGTTACCGAAGCTGGAGCAAATTGTTCATCAATATTCTTTTCATAAATTATTTTACCTGATATAGGCTCCATTAATAATGCTGATTTTGCTTCGATATTGTCCATGCTACCCTCTTCAGCACAATATCCATTGTAACTTTCACAAAAACTAATTGTTAATATAAGAAAAACACACAAACCTATTGTCCTAATTATAATTTTTTTCATTTTCATTCCTCCTTCTATTTTTATTATTCCCAAGGATTCATGAAAATATGACAAAATAATAATTAGTTCTATTTTACTATCTCATATATTAACGGAATATCATTAATATAGTTATCATCAATGTCAATTACACTTAATATTTCCTCTATTGCTGCATTTCCTTTATTAATATTATTTGCATGTACCTTTGCAATAACCTCCCCCTTTGTAACTTTATCTCCTCTTTTCTTTTCTAGTACTATTCCTACTGCTAAATCAATGTTATCCTCTTTTGTCTCTCTTCCAGCTCCAAGCTTCATTGCAATTATTCCAAGTTCCTCAGAATGTATTTTTTTAATATAACCTGTTTTCCTAGACCTAACATCTAATATGTATGGTGCCTTTATAAATAAATCCACATTATCTACTAAGTCACCATTTCCACCCTGAGCTACTACAAATTCCTTTAGTTTTTTAAGTGCCTTAAGGTTATTAACATTTTCCATTAAAAGTCTTTTCCCTTCTTCTAAGGATTCTGCTTTATTTGCAAGAATAAGCATGTTTGCTCCAAGAACCAGTGTAAGCTCTAATAAATCCTTTGGACCATTTCCCTTTAATGTATTTATTGCCTCAATAATTTCAAGAGAATTACCTATTGCATAGCCTAAAGGCTGATCCATGTCAGATATAATTGCAATAGTATTTCGTCCTAAATTCTTACCTATATCAACCATTTCCCTTGCAAGTAAACGTGCTTCCTCTACAGTTTTCATAAAGGCTCCATCTCCCACTTTAACATCTAAAACAATGGCATCTGCCCCAGAAACTATTTTTTTACTCATAATACTTGATGCAATTAAAGGCATACTATTTACCGTTGCTGTTACATCTCTAAGTGCGTATATTTTTTTATCTGCCGGTGCTAAGTTTCCAGATTGTGAAACTAAGGCAAGGCCAACAACATTAACATTTTTTATAAACTCTTCCCTTGATAATTCAACTGAAAAGCCTGTAAATGCCTCTAATTTATCTATTGTTCCACCTGTGTGACCAAGACCTCTACCAGACATTTTTGCAATAGGTACACCAAGAGATGCTACCAATGGTGCTAATAATATTGTAGTTGTATCTCCAACTCCTCCAGTTGAATGTTTATCCACCTTAATTCCATTAATCTCATCTAAATTTAATACATCACCAGAATTAACCATAGACATTGTCAAATAAGCTGTTTCCCTTTTATTCATACCTTTAAAATATATTGCCATAAGAAGGGCTGAAGCTTGGTAATCTGCAATTTCACCTTTAGTAAATCCTTGTACAAAAAAATCAATTTCTTCTTTTGTTAATTCTTCTCCATTTCTTTTTTTCAATATTACATCATACATCCTCATATTCTCATCCCCACTTATTGTTATTTTATTATTTCATTTAAAAATGATTTGCCAGGTAAAGTATTTTTAATTTCAAGATAATCTAGAATAGTTTTCCCAATATCTGAAAATGAATCTCTAGTATTTATTTCTATAGCATTTTGTATTTTATTACCATAAGCCAGTATTGGAATGTATTCCCTTGAATGATCTGTGCCTTCTGTTGTAGGATCACATCCATGATCTGCTGTTAGTATTAACAAATCATCACTCTTTAAATTATCTAATATTTCCTTTAACCTAATATCAAAGTCTTCAATTGCTTTTCCATACCCTAATACATCATTTCTATGTCCGTACATCATATCGAAATCAACTAAATTTGTAAAAATTAGTCCATTTTTAATATTTTTCATGTACTCTAATGTTTTATCTACTCCATCATTATTATCTTTTGTATGGACAGCTTCTGTAACTCCTTTTTTATTAAAAATATCTTCTATTTTCCCAACACAAGCAACACTTAAATTTTTTTCAGAAATATAATCTAAAATAGTTTTCCCAGATGGATCTAATGCATAGTCCCGTCTATTTGATGTTCTTGTATATTTTCCCTTTTCACCTATAAAAGGCCTTGCTATAACTCTGCCAACAAGTTTATCATTTATCAATAATTCCCTTGCTTTTATGCAAATTTCATAAAGTTTATTTATTTCTATAACATCTTCATGTGCTGCAACTTGAAAGACGCTATCTGCAGATGTATAAATAATAGGATAACCTGTTTTAACATGTTCATCACCAAGTTCATTTATAATTTCTGTTCCTGATGCAACTTTATTTCCAAGTATTCCATTTACTCTTGCTTTTGTTTTAAATTCTTCTATTATGTTAATTGGAAATCCATTTGGATAAGTATTTAAAGGTTCTTTTAAGATAACACCTGATATTTCTAGATGACCTGTAACAGTATCCTTTCCCTTTGACTTTTCCTTAGCCTTTCCAAAACATCCAATAGGATTTATGTTAGTTTTTAAATCCTCCAATCCTTTAATATTTCCAATTCCAAGATTCATTAAATTATTAATTTTAAGTCCTCCAAGAGATTTGTAAATATTACCTAAGGTATTACTATTTACATCTCCATATTCAATAGCATCTTCTAATTCTCCAACGCCTAAACTATCTAATACAATAAGAATTACTCTGTTCATTATTCTACCATCCTTTCGTTTAATATTATGCTCTTGGATGAGTCTTTTTATATATTAAATTTATTTTATCACTATTTATTATTTCATAATATGTGTCCATATATGTTAAAACTTGATTTCCAAGAAGCTTTTGTACTGCACGTACATTTGCACCATTTTGAAGCATATGAACAGCAAAGGAATGTCTAAAGGTATTAAGATTTACAATTTTTTTAATACCAGCCTTTTCTGAATATTCTTTAACAATTCTCCATATTCCCTGCCTAGTAAGCTTGTTTCCATTTAAATTAACAAATAAATTATTAACTCCTATTTCAGCAACTCTATCCCTTATTTCCATATATTCCTCAATGGCTTTACAGGCACTTCTTCCTATTGGTATTAACCTTTCATAATGCTTATTATCTGTACATTTCACAAAGGCTAAATCTAAATTAACATCTGAAACCTTTACCCCTATTAGTTCAGAAACTTTCATTCCTGTAGCATACATTAACTCTAATAAAGCACTATCTCGTATACCTTTAGATCCCTCTTTGTTTATTATTCTAATTATTTTATCAACTTCATCTATTGTTAATATTTCAGGAAGCTTTTTGTCTATTTTACTACTTTTATAGGTTATTTTAGGTATATCTCTAATTAAT
>CAMNZV010000029.1 GCA_946575275.1 uncultured Clostridium sp.
TGGTGAAAGAGGTTTTGTATGTGAAAGAAATATATTTAGTTTTAATAAATACCATAAGAAGTATATCAATTTGGTCAGTAATAGATATTATAGTGGTAGACTATATTTTTTATAAGGCATATATTTTAATTAAGGAAACTAGGGCAGAACAATTATTAAAGGGAGTTATGTTTTTAATAGGGTTAATTCCTATAAGTTATTTGCTAAAGTTAGATATGCTTTATTTTATTTTAAATAAGACAGTAACAATTGGTGTTTTATCCATGATAATTATTTTTCAACCTGAAATTAGGCGGGTTTTAGAGCATTTAGGTAGAAGTGCTTTTGAAGAGATACATATTCAAGCTTCTGAGGATAGAGACAATGTAATTAATGAAATTGTAAATGCTGTAGACAGTTTGGCAGAAACAAGAACTGGGGCATTAATTGCTATAGAACAAAGTACAGGACTTGGTGAGATGTTAAGTTCAGGTACAATTGTTGATGGAATAGTAAGTTCAGCACTTCTTGAGAATATATTTGTTGTAAATACACCTCTTCATGATGGAGCAACAATAATAAGGAAGGGAAGAATACACGCAGCAGGCTGCGTTTTGCCACTAACAAGTAATACAAAGATTAATAAAAAGTTAGGAACAAGACACAGGGCAGCCTTAGGATTGTCTGAAATATCAGATGCATTAATAATAGTAGTTTCAGAAGAAACAGGGGTTATTTCTTTAGCTGTTAATGGGAAATTAACAAGGAATTATGATAAAGATAAATTAAAAAGTATAATTATAAAAATAATGAATAATAGAGAAGCTAAGAAGGTTAAGTCTTTTGGGGAGAAGGTGAAATTATGGATGAAAAATCAGAATCAAAAATAGTTGTAAAAGTAATATGTGTTTTATTATCCTTTTCACTTTGGCTTTATGTTATAAATTCAGAAAATCCAAGTAGAACTTCAGTAATAAAGGATGTTTCTGTAGATATTTTAAATGAGGATGTTTTAAAATCATTAGGGCTAACTTTATCACCAAACCAGGAGTTTGTAATTGATTTAAATATTGAAGGTCCAACAACAGAAGTGTATTCAATTAAAAAGGAGGATTTTAGCTTATCAGTAGATTTAAGTGATTATGCACTTAAAGCAGGTGAAAATAATGTACCAGTAAAATTAGTGGATTATCCAAATAGCATAAATGTAAAAAGTGATAATGTACTTTCAATTAAGATTAAAATTGAAGATTTAATTGAAAAAGAAGTAGATTTAAGGTCCAATGTAGATGTATCTTTTAGAAATGGGTTTTCACTAAGTTCTAAAGAGGTAAATCCAAGTAAGGTTATAGTATCAGGTCCTAAATCTATGGTAGACAAAGTAAATCATGCAGAATTAAATGGTACTATAACAGATGTATCAGAGGATTTGGATGAGGAATTTGATATTTGGGCTGTGGATAGTGCAGGATCAAAGGTAAGTGATGTCACCCTAAATAAGGAAAAAGGCAAGCTTAAAATTAATGTTATTCAAGGAAAGGAAGCTAATGTAAAGGTAAATTATAAGGGAGAATTGCCAAAGGGAATAACAATTTCTAAAGAAGAGTTAGAAAATAAAACAGTTAGTATTAAAGGAGAAAATAGTGTAATAAACAATATAACAACTATAGAAACAGAGGAAATAGATCTAAGTTCAGTAACAAAAAGTGGCAACTATACTGTTAAATTAAAGGTGCCAGAAGGTGTTACCATAGTAAGTAATACAGAAACTGTTGTTGTTAATTTAACTTTAGATGGTGAAATAACAAAGGTAATTAATGATGTCCCTATAACCTTTAATGATTTTGATAATGATAAATTTACTATTTTAGATCCTGTGCTTATAAATGTTACTATAAGTGGGAATATTAATGAGGTAAATAAGATAACTAAGGGTGATATAGGAATAAATGCATCATTATTAGATATTAGTGAGCCTGGAAGTTATAATATAAATTGGACAGCTACATGTAAAAACACAAATGTTATAGTTGTTAATAAACAAGGAAGTGCTAGCCTTGTATTAAAGGAGAAGTAAAATGCCAATTAGAATTAACAATATTTCCTTGACAATAGATGAAGAAAAGGAAACCTTAAAAGAAAAGGTAATTAAAGATCTTAAAATAAAAAAAGAAGATATAAAAAGCTTTAAAATAATTAGGGAAAGTATAGATGCAAGAAAAAAGGATAATATTAAATTTATATATACTGTTCAAATTGAAACTTTATGTGATGAGAAAATAATAAAAAGAAATAAAGATGCAGTAAAGGTAGATAATAATAATAAAAAAGATAGAATTGGCAAAAGAAAAAAATTAAATACAAGACCAATAGTAATTGGATTTGGACCTGCAGGTATATTTGCAGCTTTAACTTTAGCAAGAGAAGGTTATGCACCTATTGTGTATGAAAGAGGAGAAGATGTGGATAACAGAACAAAAACTGTGGAAAGTTTTTGGAGTGGCAAAAGTGAATTAAACTTAAATTCAAATGTTCAATTTGGAGAGGGTGGAGCAGGAGCCTTTTCAGATGGAAAGTTAACTACAAGAATAAAAGATGATAGGTGTTTGGATATCTTAGAGACATTTGTTAATGCGGGAGCACCAGAGGAAATTATTTACGAAGGTAAGCCACATGTTGGAACTGATTTATTAAAGGGTGTAGTGAAAAATATTAGAGAAGAAATAAAAAGTTTAGGTGGAGAAGTATGTTTTAACTCTAAATTGGAAAAAATAAATGTTAGGGATAAAAAGATATATAGTATTATTGTAAATGGTAATGAAATAAAAACAGAAACATTAATACTTGCAATTGGACATAGTGCAAGAGATACCTATAAAATGCTTTATGAAAATAATGTATTTATGGAGGCAAAACCTTTTGCAATAGGAGTTAGATGTGAACATCCACAAGAGTTAATAAATAAAAGTCAATATGGAAAATATGCTAATCATCCAAGACTTAAGGGGGCAGATTATAGGCTTTCCACTAAAAGTAGCAATGGTAGAGGAGTATATTCATTTTGCATGTGTCCAGGAGGGGTTGTAGTTTCAGCATCTTCAGAAAAGGAAGGTCTTGTAACTAACGGAATGAGCTATCATGCAAGAGATTTAGATAATGCAAATTCGGCATTAGTAGTTACAGTTTCACCAGATGATTTTCAAGGAAATACACCACTATCAGGAATGGAATTTCAAAGATATTACGAAAAACTAGCTTATAAACTTGGAGGAAGCAATTATAATGCCCCTATTCAACTTATAGGAGATTTTATAAAGGATGAAAAAACTACAAGAATTGGAACAGTAAATCCTTCCTACAAACCAGGGTATGAATTTAAGGAATTAAACAAAACTCTTCCAAGTTATGTAATTCAATCACTTAAAGAAGGTATATGTGATTTTGATAAAAAAATAAAAGGATTTGGGATGAAGGATGGAGTATTAATAGGAATAGAAACAAGAACCTCAGCTCCTGTAAAAATAACAAGAAATGCAAATTTAGAAAGTATAAGTGTTGAAGGTTTGTATCCAGCTGGAGAAGGAGCAGGTTTTGCAGGTGGAATAATTTCAGCAGCAGTTGATGGAATTAAAATAGCTGAAAATATAATTAAAAATTGAATATTCTGAAAAATACGGTTTTTCATTTAATCTTTGTTACAATGAAGTTATATAAATTATTGTTATAAATTTAACATTTAAATAATATTAAAATAATTATAAGAGGTGCACAAAAAATGAGTAAAAGTTTTGATGATTTACTAGCAAAAGTAAAGGGTTGTGAAAGAAAAAAGTTAGCAGTTGCAGTGGCTCAAGATAAGCCTGTATTAGAAGCTGTAAAGGCCGCAAAGGAACAAGGAATAGCTGAAGCAATTTTAGTTGGAGATAAGAAGAAAATAAAAGAGGTTGCAGATGAACTTGAAATGGATTTAGCGCAATATGAAGTTATCCATGAAGCAGATGCTAAAAAAGCAGCATTATTTGCAGTTCAATTAGTTTCAAGTGGTAGAGCAGACATGGTTATGAAGGGGTTAGTTGATACAGCAACATTTTTAAGAAGTGTTTTAAATAAAGAAGTTGGTTTAAGAACAGGAAAGGTTATGTCTCACGTTGCAGTATTTGAAATAGAGGGAATAGATAGACTTATATTTTTAACTGATGCAGCATTTAACACATATCCAGATTTAAAAGCTAAGGTTCAAATAGTACAAAACTCAGTATATGTTGCTAATGCATGTGGAATTACAATGCCAAAGGTTGCACCAGTATGTGCAGTTGAAATAGTGAATCCTGATATGCCAGCTACAGTAGATGCATCATTATTGTCTAAGATGAATGATAGAGGACAAATAAAGGGATGTATAGTAGATGGACCTTTAGCCTTAGATAATGCAATCTCAGAAGAAGCTGCAAAACATAAAGGGGTAACAGGACCTGTAGCAGGTAAAGCAGATGTAATAATGCTACCTGATATAGAAACAGCTAATGTAATGTATAAAACATTAACATACACAGCAAAATCTAGAAATGGTGGTATATTAGTTGGAACTTCAGCACCAGTTATTTTAACTTCAAGAGCTGATAGTTTTGAAACTAAAGTTAACTCAATAGCGTTAGCAGCAGTAGTTGCAGAAGCTAGCAAATAAAAATTTGGAGGTTATATAAATGGCTTATAAAATATTAATAATAAATCCGGGTTCTACATCTACTAAAATAGGTGTATATGAAGATGAAAAAGAACTATTTGAAGAAACTCTTAGACATTCAAATGAAGAAATTGCTAGATATGCAACCATATATGATCAAAGACAATTTAGGAAAGAAGTTATTTTAAATGTATTAAAGGATAAAAACTTTGATATAAACACTTTAGATGTTGTAGTTGGAAGAGGGGGAATGCTAAAACCAATTCCAGGTGGAACATATACTACATCAGATGCTTTAGTAGAGGATTTGAAAATAGGAGTTCAAGGACAACATGCCTCTAATTTAGGTGGAATATTAGCAAGAGAAATAGGAGATGAACTAAAGGTTCCATCCTTTATAGTAGATCCAGTTGTAGTAGATGAAATGCAAGATGTTGCAAGATATTCAGGAATGCCAGAAATTAAAAGAGTGAGCAAGTTCCATGCCTTAAATCAAAAGGCAGTTGCTAAAAGATATGGAAAAGAAAGTGGAATAGGATATGAAAATCTAAATCTAATTGTTGTGCACATGGGAGGAGGAGTTTCAGTTGGAGCTCATAACCATGGAAAAGTTATAGATGTTAACAATGCATTAGATGGAGATGGTGCCTTTTCACCAGAAAGAGCTGGAGGAGTTCCAGCAGGAGATTTAGTTAAAATGTGCTTTAGCGGTAAATATTCAGAAAGCGAAATATTTAGCAAGTTAGTTGGTAAAGGTGGACTTGTAGCCTATGCTAATACAAATGATATGAGAGATGTATTAAAGGCAATGGAAGAAGGCGATAATAATGCTAAAAATGTATTTGATGCATTTATTTATCAAGTTTCAAAGGATATAGGGGCTATGGCTACAGTTTTAGAAGGTAAAGTAGATAAAATTATTTTAACTGGTGGTATAGCGTATTCTCCTATAGTAGACGATGCTATAAAAAATAGAGTTGGATGGATAGCTGATTTTAAAATTTATGGTGGAGAAGATGAATTACTTGCATTAGCACAGGGTGCAATAAGAGTATTAAATGGAGAAGAGAAAGCTAAAGAATATTAAAATGTAATATATTAATAAGGGCTACTACCTAAGGTTAAAAATCCTTTAGTGTAGCTCTTTTTTTATCTATATTAATATTAAGTAGTTAATGTTAGAATAATATAAAGGTGGTGGATATATGATAACATCTATAAATTTTGAAAACAAATTAATAATGAAAGCGCAAATGGAAAATGATTCTATATTTCAGGTTTTAGAATTTGATAAACTAAGAGGAAATTCAGATATAGAAACTGCCATTGCACTAGAATCCATAAATAAAAACAATATTAAGCTTAAACAAGTTAGAATTCTAATAGATGGTATGGGAGTTAAAATAGAGCCTGGTGCAATTAGTTATATGAAGGGCGAAATTACTAGAAAAAATCCTATAAAATCTGTTTTAAGTATTGGTAAAAGGTTAATAAATAATAAAATAAATAAGGAAACAGAAGATGAAAAACCTATTTATAAAGGAAGTGGTGAAATATTTTTAGAACCTTCCTTTGGTTATTTTGTACTTGTTGAATTAGAAGATGAAGGAATAATAGTTGAAGATGGAATGTTTTTAGCTTGTGAAGATATGATTAATGTGAAATTAAATACAGAAGGAAAGAAAAATGAAATTAGACTTTTTGGAAGTGGAATAGTTGTACTAGAAATACCAGTAGCAGAAGAAGAAGTTTTTAAATGTAAATTGTATAATCACACACTAAAGGTTGATGGAGATTTTGCTGTTTTAAGAGGAGAGAATGTTCAGTGTACAGGTGAAAGCCTTTTAGATGTAAGTGGAAGTGAAACAATAAATGTATATAGTGGAATAGGGGATGTGTGGCTACTTCCAACAAAAAATATATATAAAGATATTAAAATGGGTTTTAGAGAAAGTGAATATGATGATGACGATGATGAGGATTAAAGGCACTTTATCTATATAAAGTTGTAAACTGAAAAAGCATTATGTATAATAGGTATATAAGAGTATCTAAGGAGTGAAAGATATGGATAATAAAAACTCGAAGATGAAAAATCAAGAAACAGATTTGCTTTTTGAAGCTATTATGCATCTTAAAAATATAGATGAGTGTTATAATTTTTTTGATGATATTGCAACAATTAATGAAATAAAATCCTTGGCACAAAGAATGCATGTGGCAAAGCTTTTAAATGAAAAAAAGACCTATACAGAAATTGCAGAAATTACAGGAGCAAGTACAGCTACAATAAGTAGAGTTAATAGGTGCTTAAACTATGGCAGCAATGGATATAAAACTATTTTAGATAGACTATAGATTAGAAAAATATTGTAATAAACAAAATATGATATTATACTATAGAAAGATGAAAAAATATAGCAATTAAGGTGAGGTAAATAAATGACAAGAATATTTGGAACTGATGGAGTTAGGGGTATTGCAAATGAAGAACTAACTGCAGAATTAGCATATAATCTAGGTAGAGCAGGAGCGTATTTATTAACAGAAGGAGCTCATAAGCCTAAAATATTAGTGGGTAAAGATACAAGAATATCAGGAGATATGTTAGAATCTGCTTTGGTATCGGGTATATTATCAGTGGGTGCGGAAGCTATAATGGTAGGAGTTATCCCAACACCAGCAGTAGCACATTTAACAAGGCAATATGGAGCTGATGCAGGAGTTATGATATCTGCATCCCACAATCCAGTTGAATATAATGGAATTAAATTCTTTGATAGTAGAGGATATAAATTACCAGATGAATTAGAAGATGAAATTCAAGCAACAATTGAGAATGGATTTATTGGTGTACCAAGTCCAACTGGTGATAAAATTGGAAAGAAAACAATAGAGTTTGGTGCTATAAATGATTATATTGATTTTGCAAAAGATAGCATTGCAGTAAATCTTGAAGGTGTGAAGGTTGCATTGGATTGTGCAAATGGTGCAGCATATAAGGCAGCTGTAACAACATTTAGAGCTTTAGGGGCAGATGTATTTGTAATAAATGATAATCCAGATGGAACAAATATAAATGAACAATGTGGTTCTACTCATCCAGAAGAATTAATGGATTATGTAGTTAAGAAAAAATGTGACATTGGGTTTGCATTTGATGGAGATGCAGATAGATGTTTAGCTGTAGATGAAAAAGGAAAGCTAATAAATGGAGATTACATTATAGCTTTATGCGGGCAACACTTAAAGGAAATTAATAGATTAAAGGATGATACTGTTGTAGTAACTGTAATGAGTAATTTAGGATTGGACATTGCTTGTAAGGAAATGAATATTAATGCAATAAAAACAAAAGTTGGGGACAGGTATGTTCTTGAAGAAATGATAAAGGGCAAATATGTATTAGGTGGAGAACAATCAGGACATATAATATTTTTAGATTATAACACAACAGGGGATGGACTTATTACAGCATTGCAAATGGCAGCTATTATTAAAAAGAAGAAGAAGCCATTAAGTGAATTATGTTCAATAATGAAGGAATTACCTCAGGTACTGGTTAATGCAATTGTACCAAGTGAAAAAAAGAACATCTATTTAGAAGACGAAGAAATAATAAACGAAATAAACAATATGGAAAAGGCTTTAAATGGAAGAGGAAGAGTATTAATTAGACCTTCGGGAACAGAACCATTAGTTAGAGTAATGCTTGAAGGTGAAAATCAAGAGGAAATTGACAAATTAGCCCATAATCTATCAAATATGATAGTTAATAAATGTAAATAAATAAAATGGGGATAAATAATGGAGGGTGATTTTTATGTATTGTCAACAATGTGGAAAAGAGTATGTTACAGACGAAGCAGCAATTTGCGTTCAATGCGGAACACAAAAGGGAGCAGGAATGAGTTATTGTCATCAATGTGGAACTCAATTACATGAAGGAAGTTCTTTATGTATGAATTGTGGTGTTAATAATCAACAGATTTATCAAGGTGGTGTTCAAAAATCAAAATTAGTTGCAGGATTACTTGGAATTTTCTTGGGAACTTTAGGAATTCACAATTTCTATTTAGGTAACAACCAAAAGGGGTTAATACAAGTGTTAGTATCAATAATAGGTGGAATTTTAACTTGCGGAATTGCAACAGTTGCAATTCAGATTTGGGCATTAGTTGAGGCTATTCAAATATTAACAGGTTCAATAAATACAGATGCAAATGGAGTGCCATTAAAAGAATAATAAAGTAACAAGCAAACATATGAAATTTTATTAATTTGATATCTATAAATGTTTACAACAATTAAAGTGTTAAATAATCCTTTAAATTGTTGACAAAACGTATATCAAGGAGTAAAATTTAACAAAACAATAACTTAATAGTACATTATTAAAAGGAAATGCAATGATGGAGACTGTTATATAACATATAAAAATTTTAGAGAGTCGATGTTTGGTGTAAATCGATATTTTTAGTTATATAATTATCACTCTTAAGCAGAATCCCGAAAGCAACAATTGTGAGTAAGAGATTTCCGGTGAGCAACCGTTATATGCAAGGGTTTGTTTGAACCTAGTGATATTAATTTTAGGCGGAGTTATAGCTCACCATTATTTATGTGTATCATGATAAGGTGAGCTTTTTTGTATATAAATAACAAATAATTATGTGGATAGGGGATGTTGAAATGGAACAAAAGTATGTTTTATCAGTTCTTGTTAGAAACTCTGCAGGGGTTCTAAGTAGGGTATCAGGCCTGTTCTCTAGAAGAGGTTATAATATTGATAGCTTAACAGTTGGAAGGACGGAAAATAAAAATATTTCTAGAATGACAATTACCCTAACAGGGGATGATGATGTTTTAGAACAAGTTAAAAAACAATTAGATAAGCTAGAGGATGTTATAACTGTTATTAATATTAATTCTGATAACTCTGTAATTAGAGAACTAGTATTAGTAAAAGTAAAAGCAGATGCTGAAAATAGAGCTGCTATAAATGAAATTGTTAAAATATTTAGATGCAAGATAATAGATGTTAGTGTAGATACATTAACTATAGAATTAACAGGTGATGAAAATAAAATTTCTGCATTAATAAAACTTGTGGAGGAATATGGTATAGAAGAATTAGTAAGAACAGGTGTAACTGCTTTAGAAAGAGGGGACAACACAATAAATAGTTATGATAAATAATAGTTAATTATTAGGGGGTGTGTTAATGGAGCAAAATTCTAAAGTAAAAATATTTGATTCAACCTTAAGAGATGGAGCTCAGGGTCAAGGAATATCCTATTCCTTAGAGGATAAGATAAAAATTGTTAAGGCGTTAGATAAAATTGGGGTATCATATATTGAAGCTGGAAATCCAGGTTCAAACCCAAAGGATATGGAGTTTTTTAAAAGGGCTTGTGATTTGAAGCTTGAGAATTCAAAATTAGTAGCTTTTGGATCTACAAGAAGACCAAATATTAAGGCTGAGGATGATAAAAATCTTAAAAATATACTTGAAGCTAATACAGATGTTACAATTATTTTTGGAAAAACTTCAAAATTTCAAGTAGAAGAAATATTAAAGACAACACTAGAAGAAAATATAGAAATGATTAAAGATACAATTTCATATCTTAAGTCACAAGATAAAGAAGTCCTGTTTGATGCAGAACATTTCTTTGATGGATATAAAGAAGATAGAGAATATGCACTAAAAACCTTAATTTCAGCTAAAGAAGCAGGGGCAGAAACAGTTGTACTTTGTGATACAAATGGAGGGACACTTCCAAATGAAATTGCTGAAATAGTAAAAATAGTAGTGGAAAAAGTAGATATTCAAGTTGGAATACACTGTCATAATGATATTGGAATGGCTGTTGCAAATTCAATTATTGCTGTTCAAAATGGTGCAACTCATATTCAAGGAACCTTTATAGGAACAGGAGAAAGGTGCGGCAATGCAAATCTTAGTACAATTATCCCTACATTGCAGTTAAAAATGGGATATGATGTTTTAGAAAAGGATAAAATTAAATTACTTACAAATAATTCAAGATATATAGCAGAAATATCTAATATAACATTAGAAGATAGTATGCCATATATAGGTGCATCAGCTTTTGCACATAAAGGTGGTATGCATATTGATGCTGTATGTAAGAACTCAAAGGCATATGAGCATATAGATCCAGAAAGTGTAGGAAATGAAAGAAGGTTCTTAATATCAGAAGTAAGCGGAAAAAGTACTATTTATTCTCAAATAGAAAAAAAGTTTCCTGACATTTCAAAGGATAGTGAGGAAGTACAAAAAATTACAGATAAATTAAAGCAGCTAGAATATGAAGGATACCAATTTGAAGGTGCAGAAGGTACAGTAGAACTTGTTATGAGAAAAATAATAGGCAAATACAGACCATTCTTTAAGCTTAATCATTTTAAGGTTATATCAGAGCAACCTTCAAATGGTAAGGATTTTACATCTGCTGTAATGGTAAATGTAAATGTAGATGGAAAAGAAGAAATGAATGCCTCAGAAGGAAAGGGACCTGTAGATGCTTTAGATAAGGCACTTAGAAAGGCACTTGAGGTATTTTATCCTCAATTAAGTGATGTAAGGCTTGTGGATTATAAAGTTAGAGTTTTAGATTCTGAAAGTGCTACATCAGCAAAGGTTAGAGTATTAATAGAATCAACAGATGGAAATGAAAATTGGAGTACTGTTGGGGTATCAAGGGATATTATACAGGCAAGTTGGATAGCCTTAGTTGATTCTATAGAATATAAATTAATTAAAGATATTGAAAAAAAGGTAAAAACTTATTTTTAGTAGTA
>CAMNZV010000030.1 GCA_946575275.1 uncultured Clostridium sp.
TTTTCTAATCCTAGAAGCTTATCAAGATAAGTATATACATCGCCTGTATCAAGTTTACTTTCCCATTTGTCTGAAGATGATAATGTATATCCTCCACTGTACCCTTCTCTAAGCCCATTATATACATCATCATAATTTTGAGTTGCAACAGATATAACAGAAGTTTGAAGTGCATCCCTTACTCCCTTTGCAATTATTTGAAGCCTCATGTATTCTGATACTGCACTAAATATTAGTATTAGTGACATAACTATGGCACAAGCAAGTGGCAAAGCATTTCCTTTTTTCTCTTTCAATATCCTTCTAAAATCTTTTATTTCCAATATACTTCGCTCCTTCCTGTTGCCTTTGCTTTAAGTTCAATAGGGAAAGAACCAAAACTGAAAAAACCTATATCTACTGTACTTGATACTGTTACTGTCATTTCATCATTAAGCTGTACCTTATTTGTTCCACTTATATAATTTGCTTTCCATAAACTAATAGGCTTTATGCCTGTCTGCTCATTTAATTCATTTGCCTTTGTAGTTACTTCTGTTCCTACTCTCCCTGAAATTTCGGCAGTTCTAATAATTTCATTAGCATAATTATTAAGCTGATTTTTAGCAATAAATACTGGAAATACCTTTACTGCAAAAGCAATGACAAGCATTGTAGCTATAATAATAACAACAGTATCAATATACCCTTCTCCACGTTTGCATTTAAGAAGTTTCTTCACCTTGCCACCCCCTAAAACATATTTCCAAGTGTTTTAACAATTTCAACTGCCATTACTCCAAGATACATTAAGACAAAACATATAAGCATTGCAAAGGAATATTTACGGATTTTAGAAGGCTGTTTTGCTGCTATTCCCTTTAGTCTTTGAAGCTCTAATTGTTTTAAATCATGGGACAACATTTGAAAATACACTACCCCATCATCACCTCGAAGTACACTAATTAACCCCCTTACAACTTCTGATAATGCTGAACTTCCAAGCCTTGTTTCAAATCTTGTAAGTGCTGCTTCATAGCTTCCTGACTTCATATCTGCAACAGTTATTTCTAACTCTCTTTTCATACTTTTTCCTGCATTTTGCTTGTAGGTTTCTACTATTGAAAGAACATCTCTACTTGCCTTTAACTCCTGAGTAAGAGTAGAAGCAAACCTCGGAAGCTCATACTCAATTTCTTCTCTTTGCTTTTTTACTGCTTCATCAGCACTTTTTACTTCTTTAAAATAAACTGCAATGGCTAAAAATAAAATAACTGGACTTATCATAGGCAAAATAATTAAAGCAGGGATAATACTTAAAAGTACCATTCCTGCTTTAACATAAGCTCTTGCTATATAAGTTTCTGGTGATAAATTAATTTCTGCTGACTTTAAACTTGCTATCAGCTTTTTCTTTTTATAATCATTTATTTTGATGTACTTAGAAATCTTAGTTGAAATCTCTAAAATGAATACATCTATATTTTTTGTCTTTTTCTTTTGTCTTTTATTGATGCTTAAAACAACTTTAGAAGCCTTATAACTTGGTAATTTAAAATAATCTGCCAAAATCATATAGGCTCCAAAGGAGAATAAGCATATAAAAATAAGTACTATTAATAACATAAAACGCTCCTTCCTTTTTTACAAAAATAAAAAAGCACTTAAGAATTCTATTTCAAAAGTGCTTTACATTAACTTTTTATTAATGATCCGTTACAATTTAATTTTCTTGTTCAGTCTTTTATTAAGTTCCCTAAGTGCTACTTTATTTCCATCCCATTTTAAATATGAAATAGCATCAGCATAACTCATCCACTTATATTCTGTATGTTCATGTGAAATCTTTATTTGTTTATCTGTAATTTCAACTCCATAACAATTTTCTGGTATAACATAGACATCTTCTCCCCAATATATACTGTCTGAAAACTCTTCAGCCGGAATTGAATTAACTGTATCTAACTTAATGTAAAGAGAATCCATAGAAATTCCTGCTTCTTCCCATGCTTCTCTTTTAGCAGATTCAATTATAGTTTCTCCATCTTCTCCTCCACCCGAAATAGCCTGCCAACATTCATCATCACTTCTATGGAATATAGCATATTCTATACCTTTATCATTAATATGATAAGGAAATACTAAAACTTGATACGGTGCTCTCATAAACTCCCCCTACTTTCGTACATTAATCATTACTTGCGCAAAATAATGTAATTATTTCCAATCTAAAAATAATCTCACAGTCAAATTAGAATTTGTTACATTATTATTTATTTCTTTTTTGTATAAGTAAAATAGCATTTCTTAAATATTCGTAAATTTCATCAGCTTTCATTTCTGAAATAAATTTTGGTTTATCTTCGATAACAAACCAATTAATCTTATCTTTACACATATGACCATTCACAAATACTGAGCTAAGATCTTGCTTATCTATCCAATCTTTTAACTCATTTTCATTCCTGAAAAATTTGGCTAGTGCTCCCTTTTCAAAACACTCATGAAGCGTTAAATCTATTCTATCCTCTGTAACACTGTATCTTTGATTGTTCATTTGACGTTCTGGGAGTAACATATAATTTCCTTTTGTGTAACATATTTTAGCAAATTCTTCAATATTGCCATTAACTCGCCTTATTTTTTCAGTATAGTCATTCTTTCTATTAGTTTTAATCTGATTAATTAAACTCTCAAGACTTTTTGATGTCTTATATGCTGTCCAATCAGCTTCTACTTTAAGCAATCTACTATAAGGAGTCCAAAAAGATATAATCGTATCTGCATAAAGAGCTTTTTCTTTGGTTAATCCTATTATTTTGTAATAATACTTTGCATCATTATCATTCTCTAATCTAAGTTCATCTTTTCCCTTCTGAGAAAGCCTATTATAATTTTTTAGCTGTTTTAATTTCTCCCATGCTAAGTAATCTTCCAATATTTTCAGAACATAACTTTCCATATTACACCTCCACAAATTACTATTTATCGCTCTGACATATATTTTTCAATTTCTTTAGAAGTCATTTTCCTCACTTCCGTATTTGGATATTCTTTGTATTTTTCGACTGTAAAAATAGGAGCCATTTTCTTGCAAATTTTATCTTTATTCTTTTTCAAGAACAATTCTAAATCTTCAATACCCACAAAAATCTTATATGATACTCGTCCTTTGCTATTACTAATTTCATAAATACCACACGATTTTTTCATCGTATAATCAGCGGTTCTTAAATACAATTTTGCAATCTCCAATGATTTAAATGGGAAATTCCATCTTTGCAGTCCTCGCTTTTCATCATGCTCTATACAGATACAACGCCCACAAGTCCCACAAATGTACTGTGTATGTTTCTGTAAGCAGTCCAATGGATTAAGTAATGGCGTTATTCTATTTTTATCACTATAACATTCTTCACACATATTCCTACTGTCCCCTCTTTCAAATTCCTGTTTATCGGTAAGATTATATAAATAATCGTTAATTATTAGTAAAATACTATTCCAAATCAAACATGAAATTATTATATCATTTTCATTTTACCATTTCACCAATATT
This sequence comes from uncultured Clostridium sp., assembly GCA_946575275.1. Classification (GTDB taxonomy): domain Bacteria; phylum Bacillota; class Clostridia; order Clostridiales; family Clostridiaceae; genus Clostridium. The sequence continues at coordinate 3,539 of CAMNZV010000030.1, forward strand.
CAAAATTTATTACTTACAACAATTTCAAGTTATTATCTCTTATATTCAACTGGCTTAGTTAATTTAATTACCGCTGCCAATGATATAAATATAACCAAAATACATATTGCAAGTATTGCCTTACCTATAGTTGTAAACATCAATGTTTGATACCATGACTTATTTAAAAAGTACATTAGTGGCACATTTCCTATAAGAAGTATTGTCATAGTTATAAACTCCTTCATTGGTTCATATAAAAGGTAATCAAGCTCTGCACTTACAATTCTCATATCAGAAAGCTTTGCAACTATTGGTATTAATGTACTTTTTAAATTTTTATCATCTTGGCAAGCTATAACCGCATCAACCCATTCCCTAAATACATCATTATCAATCTTAGTTTTTAAAGTTTCTAAAGCCATTTTAATATTAGAATTTATTAACTTAGTTTGTGTAAGAAAGCTTTTAAAAACATCTGCTACAGGTGGATTAATATATGTGCTATTTTCATCTACTGCTGTAATTATACTTTCACTTCTTAAATAAGATGTTGTTATCACCGATAAGGCTGTTTCAAGTTCTGAATTTAACTGTTTCTTATAGAAAGTAGATGTAAACTTAATATACCAAAATGGTAGTAGTGCAAACCCTCCTGCAAGTATTGGTATTAAGAAATAGTTATTCATTGAAATAGCTACCATCATTCCTAAAATTAATAGTGCAAAAGATAGCACACAAAGTATTGAGAATTTACCACTCTTATTGGTAGCTTCTAAAATATCTTTTGTTTCTTCTATTAAAAGCTTTAATCCTTTTGTTTTTTTCTTTTTAGTAACTTCTATAACTTTTTCTTTTAGTGTTTTTTCTTTACTCTTAAATATTTTTGAAATAGATTCTGCAAATTCTAATGGGTTAATGGAAAGAAGTATAAAACTTCCTGCCAATAATCCTAAAAATGCTATTACATTAAGTAATGTCACTGCTATCACCTTCTTTCAACAAACTATCAAGGATATTAAGAGGCATACCATTTTCAAGCAGTCTTTTTTGCAAGCTCTTTGAAATGTTATTTACCCTTTCATAATTACCTATTATTTTTAACTTCCCATCTACAACTTTATTTTCTTTGATGTTATAACGAAAAAGAGTGTGAATTTGCCTTTTACCATCTGGCAATATTTCACACTCTGTAATCTCCATAATCTTTCTCGAGTTATCCTCTAATTTCTTTGAAAAGAATACTATGGGAAACGCTTCAGTTACTAAAGAATATAATGTGTCATCATTAATATCATATTTCATCTTACATAAAGTAACCATACGAAAATAAGTAGCTTCACATGAATTTGCATGAGTTGTTGTAATAACTGCATGTCCTGTTCTTGCTGCTTCCTGAGCTGAAAAAGATTCATCACCTTTCATTTCTGCTACACATATATAATCTGGATTAGAGGTTAAAGCACTTTCAAGTAATTTTTCTTGGTCTATATTTTGTTTTTTATCCTCGCTATACTTTGTAACAGTATGAACTACACTATTTATAATATTTCCTTCTTCATCTTCCTTTACAAGATCAAATTCTCTTGTTCCATTTTCTATAGTAAAAATACGCTTATCATTAGGAATAGTTGAAAGTAACCAGCTCATCAACGTTGTTTTTCCTGATGATGTAGCACCTGTAACGCACATACTTAACCCATATCTTAGGCAGATACTTAAAAAATCAAGCATCTCTGCTGTGGCTGTTCCATTACTTATAAAATCCTCTCTTGCAAGCTTTTGAGGATTAACAATACGAATAGATACTGCAAGCCCTTTATCATGATCTATTACTCCACTACCAAACACAGTAATTCTTATCTTATTAGATAAATGTCCTCTTACTACAGGCTGTGAATTGTCGAGTATCATACCTGATTTATGAAGTAATCTTCTAATAACATCAATAGCATGTTCTGGTGAATTGAATTTTTCTTTTGTAGGTAATATTTGACCATTTGTATAAGTAATTTTAATGTCTCTCCACTGATTTATATTTATTTCTTCTACATCTTTTCTAAACAGATATTTAGTAATAAAAGAGAACTCCGCCATTTCTGAATACAATTTTTCTACAAGTTCATCAAAAGATAAATCTCTAACCCCTAATGAATAATCCATAATATATTTAGATATATAGGACTTAATCTGTTCCCTTTGTTCTTCTGGATTATCTGATATCAATGTTGAGTATTTATTTGAAATATACTCTTGTACCTCTTGTAATATATCAGCAAATTCCTTAATGCATTGTCCTGAATTAAAAAACAAAGCAGCATTATTCATTACTTTTTCCCTCCCTTGAACCATTGTAAAACTCGCCCTGAACTCTTTTTCACCTCAAAGCTTTCATCAAAAACCAAGGTGATTAACTCTCTAATTGTTGTATTATATTCTTCCTTTTCCTTTGATTTTAAACTTTGAAAAAGCTCACCACATAAAAATTGTTCTGATATTTCTTCAAGATGTGGTAACTCATACTTTATACCATGATATTTTTCTTTTATCTGCTCCTTTGGCTCATTGTACTTCACATCTGATAAGACTTTAATATGGCTATCTACGTTAAATCTTCTATCAGCTAATAAAGGTAAATAGGAATCAAAATAGGACACAGCTTTTAAATTTGCACCTGTAAGCCTTATAACCTTATCAGCAATTTCAAGTGCAACCGTTGATAAAATATCAGAAGTAAAAACACTAGAACAGTCTACTATTACATAGTCTGCTAAATGCCTAAGTAATATAAATAAATCATTAGCTCTTTCTTTTGAATACTGTGCATAGGTAAATATGTTTTCACCCTGCTCATATCCTAGAATACTTATATACTGATTTTTATCTAAAGTAATGCACTTAGATAAAATATCTTCCTGACTAATAGTAGGTGCTGACAATAAACTTCCTAGTGATTTTTTCTCTACCTTAACATTAGGCAAAACTATCATAGATTCAGGGCACAGTGTGTCACACATTACAATAATTACATTTTTCTTTTTTAATGCTAACTCTCTTGCAATCTTTATACTTGTTATTGTCTTCCCAGAATTGGGATTTCCCCATATCGCAAGAATTTGATTACTCTTCATTTACATTCCTCCCTGAGCTTGTCTTACAGTATTAGTTTCAGCATTGCCACTGGAATCTTTTATAACCTTTTCTTGCTCATCTATAAACTTTTGTGCTGTTTCTTCATTACCACGATAAATAAGCGAGACATGCATTTTACCCTTTTCCTCTAATTCTGCTAATAGTTTTGCTTGAGCTTTATTTACTAAAAGAGTTACTGTTGATGGAAGCTCCTGCTCTTTGTTATCTTTTTTACTTTCTGTAAACTCTTTATCTGAACCATTATTAGTTGTAACTGCTAAAACCCTTACATATTGAAGTTCTTTTGGTGTAATTGTTTCTCTGAACTCACCATAGTTAGATGCAATAATTGAAATAATATCCCCTGTTTGAAGCTTTCCTGATAATCCTGCTGCAAAGCTTTTAATAGAAATTGAAATAGCTTGTTTGTTTCCATCTAGCTCATAAAGATATTTATTCTCTGATAATGGACTATTGGATACTTTAGTATTTAAAACATAATCACCTTTGAATAAATCTGCTGTGGCATATTTTTCTACTACATTTTCTTTATTTTTCAGAACTGTATTTGGTAAATTATACCCACCTATTTCTATAACTTGAATCTTATCTGCTGTGATTTGCTCACCTGCTTTAACATCCTTAATAATTCTTATAACTGATACTTTAGACTGTAATGCATTATTAAAAAGTGGTGTCACTCCAAAGCAAATTAAAAGTGATAATACAATTGCTGTAAGCCCTACTACTGTTCTATTTCTAAATAAATTTCTCATCTTAACATCCTCCTGTAATTAAAAATGATAAAAAACACCCTATAGATAAATAAGGTGCTAATGGAAATGATATGTTTTTATCCTTATTTTTGATTTTGTAATAAATAAAATTTGTGACTACTGCTAAAGTAAGTCCTATAATACTTGCAATAAAACCTCCCTTTACACCTAATAAAAATCCACTAGCTGCCATAAATTTTATATCGCCACCACCTATTCCATCTCCTTTTAATAATGTTGTTATAAAAAATGGAAATGGAACAATGATGAATCCAATAATAGCAACTATAAGATTTATTTTTATTAAGCTAATAACAATAATCATTAGATGTACTTTATCTGGAATAATCTTTTCTTTTGTGTCTTTATAGCTTGCATAAATCGAAATTAAGGCGTAAAAAAAGCCCTTGACGATTAAATTAATATCATCAAAGGCTTTAAATAACCCTATTAAACTTATTATTGTAAGTATTGCTCCAACAATCATTAGTGCTTTTGACTTTTTCATTCATCCCTTAATTCTCCTTTACTTGATAATATAAATTATTAGCTGCTCTTCCACCATCATCATGATAAATCTTCCTAATATCTATATACCCCTTTTCCTCAAGCCTATGAAGATTCCTCCTAACTGTATTCTCACCTATACTTAATGTATAACTAATTTTCTTTATAGGTACTTGAACCTTTCCATCAGAATCTGCAATTTCACACAATAAACCATATATAAGTTTACCTGCAATAGTTGTCTTTAAAGTACCTGCTAGCTTATACTTTACCAACTCATCATTCATCTATATTCATCTCCATTCATCAAGATATTTATATTGGTATTTCTTCTGTGATTTAGCAAACTTAATCATAAATTTTAACTGATCAACAACAGAAATATTAGTTTTGTCCTTTGTAAGCATCATTACAGAACCTGCAATTGAAGATAAAATAAACACCACACAAAATGCGGTGCTCTTAGTCAACATATATACAATTACATCAATTACTCCTGCCACTAATGTAGCAAGGATAGCTTGAAATAACTCTTCTTTCCCAAAACCATCAAATATTTCTGTTTTTGTTTTTAAACCTAATGGGATATATAAAGTTTCCTTTTCGTGGTTATTCATTGAAACACCTCCAAAAGTTAAATAAAAAACACCCGACATTCAAGTGTTTTTACAAATGTAATATTTACTTCTTGTATACTTTCCTAATTTCTTTTGTTATTTTTTCTTTTATCTTTTTTCTCTGTTCATAACTTTCAATTACCATTAAGAAAAATTTCTCATAGTAATTATTATAAAAACCAATATTATCACTTTCATATGTGAAATTTCCCAAAGAATCAAATTCTTTTATCAACTCTGAAATTTCATTATTCATATCTAATTCTATTTTTGAAAATTCAATCATTAAGCTATTTCTATATTCATTAAGATTTATAATATTTCTAAGACTAGACTCATGAAGTTGAAAATGAGTATTTAAAGAATTCATAGCTTCCAAATGATTTCTGAAATGAGAGAAGTTATTTTTATAGTACATATAAAAATATTCATACATATCATCTATATTATTTATACATGTATTTATTATTTTAATAGAGTTTTGAAACTCTAACTCACTTTTGAAATTTACTTTTTTATCTCTTAAATTTTGTAATTGAAACATTTTCATTTCAGCTGCTTGTTTCCACTCTAATAATAACGAAACTGGATACATAACTTCGTCTACATCTATTAATCCAGCACAATATTCACATAGCCATATTCCATTATCAATAGACTTTCTTTGCTCTGATGTCAAATTTGGATTATACCTTGCTCCTCCTGGAGCTGCTGCTGTAATATGTGCTGCTATTCCAGTTGATAAACTTTTATTTGGATCACTATGTGGACCAATAGTCTCTTGATTACAATTAGGATTAGAACATATATATCCTACTCTTTTAGCTAGCGTATCTTTTACTTTTGGAGAAAAATCGTCACGTTTTGCCATATAACTCACCTCAATATAAATTTTGATATCATTATATCATATTATATTGATTTTAAACATTATCCATAATACCCTAAAACCAACTCCTTAATCTGCCATATACTTTCTGCAAGTATATAGAATATCAATGTATTCTTTGCTCTTTTTTTATACATAGAACCTTCATCCTCTGAAGCTCCCATTCTTATAAAACAATAAACTACCCTTAATACTGCACCTACTCTAATGAGCATTACAAAAGCATCTGCCATTTCTTTTACTAATTCCATTACTTTTTAAACGCTCCTTTCGCCATTTGTACTAACCTTACTGATTGATAAACATTGCCCATAACTCCTGCTCCATGTCCACCTGATACAATTATGAATTCCTGTAAAAACTTCGGTGTTTTTATTGCAAGCATTAAGGCTGCTACTCCCCAAAACACATGAGTATTAAGCATTAATGCTACTCCAACTTTTGCTAAAACTATTTGTACTAATACTGCTAAAGTTGACTGAAAAAATTTCTGAATATATGTCCTAAATACTCCATTATCTGCATCTAATAATCCAACACAAGCTACTGGAAGACCTACACGAAGTATTAATATTTCCATTCCTCTCATTAAAAATTGAAGATATAAAAGGAAGAAGCATATAAAAAATATCAGTGAAATAATGGCTGTGAAAAGCCCTGCACTTGATATTCCATTAATTATGGCTGTAAAATCTGTTACCATTCCTTTACTTACTGCCTGTATCAATTTATCTGTCAAATCTTCAATGATTTTACCTAACCAACCATATAAAGTTGGAAAGCTTACCGCTATTGCTAATGCTTTAAAAAATCCTGTAAGCATTAATATAGGGTCTGCATCAGCATCGCCCTCTGTCCAAAGAATATATTGGTCGAAGCCTTTCTTTAAAAATTTCAGTACTATTAGTGAAACACCAAAGCCAAAGAAAATATTAAATACTTCTGTTAAACCATTCGTTCCAAGCATTGTATCCATATATCTTTCTGCATGTAAAGCAATAGGTACTAAATCATTTAATAATGAATTTACATAGGCAAGGCAACCACTTAATATTCCTGCAATTAAAAGCACTAATAAATATTCCACATCATCACCTCCAATTTTTAAGGAGCTTACGTTTTATATCATAAGCTCCTTAAATGGATTTATCTTAACCTTTGAAGTTAAACATATCTTTAATTTTTTGAGTTAGTGTTGGAAGAACTGTGTCTTTAAATAATAAATATAATCCTCCAAGTACTAATGCTCCTATTACTACAGACATTAAAATTTTTACTGCTGTATCAACAAAGCCCTCACCGCTTTTGCTTGTGAGAGCTTCTTTTGCCTTTCCTACCATATTCATAGCCTTTATTTGTGTTCTTAATACTAAATTTTTCATATTGTTATACCTCCATAAATTTGATTATTATAATTTTTTATTAATTATTTGTAGTAACCTACAATAAGATTTAATGTTGCCGAACCTAGAACTGCTCCAATACATGAAACAATTGCTACCACAATTCTGTTAT
>CAMNZV010000031.1 GCA_946575275.1 uncultured Clostridium sp.
TACTACTGGATAACTATTTTTATATTATTTTTTATTAACTAAAGTCATAGTTGTTTATTAATTTGTCTTGACCATTCCAGCTATATAATTTACGTATTTCTTTACCTACAACTTCTGATGAATGTTCAGCACCAATCTTTCTCATTGCTTTAAAGTGTGCTTGCCCTCCAGCTTCAGACATATCTAATAAGAAGTCTTTAGCAAATGTTCCATCTTGAATATCAGTTAATACTTTTTTCATAGCCTTCTTAGTTTCTTCTGTGATTATCTTAGGTCCTGTTATGTAATCACCATATTCAGCAGTATTTGAAATAGAATATCTCATTCCTTCAAATCCTGATTGATATATTAAGTCAACTATTAATTTCATTTCATGTATACATTCAAAATATGCATTTCTTGGATCATATCCAGCTTCAACTAATGTTTCGAAACCTGCTTGCATTAATGAACAAACTCCTCCACAAAGTACTGCTTGTTCTCCGAAAAGGTCAGTTTCAGTTTCAGTTCTAAAGTTAGTTTCTAAAACTCCTGCTCTTGCTCCACCTATTGCTAATGCGTAAGCTAATGCAATTTCTTGTGCTTGACCTGTAGCATTTTGTTCAACAGCAATTAAACATGGAACTCCTTTTCCTTCTTGGTATTCACTTCTTACTGTGTGTCCTGGTCCCTTTGGTGCTATCATAGTTACATCTACATCTTTAGGTGGAACTATTTGGTTGAAGTGAATAGCAAAACCATGAGCAAACATTAACATGTTTCCTGGTTCTAAGTTTGGTGCTATTGATTCTTTGTACATTTGTGATTGTTTTTCATCGTTAATAAGAATCATAATTATATCAGCTTTTTTTGCTGCTTCTTCTGCTGTATATACTTTAAACCCTTGAGCTTCTGCTTTAGCCCATGATTTACTTCCTTCATATAAACCAATAATAACATCACATCCTGATTCCTTAGCGTTTAATGCATGTGCATGCCCTTGGCTTCCGTATCCAATAACTGCGATTGTCTTTCCTTTTAATCTTGAAAGATCACAATCTTCTTGATAAAATATCTTGTTCATTAAAAAAATCCCCCTTGTAATTAATATATATTATTTAAACAAAACCTATTAGATATAATTTGTATAATAAACCTTGTTTATTTTCGCTTTACTTATAAGGATACACTATTTCTTATATTTATTCAAGTAATTCATTAAATTATCCTACTAACAATATTATTTGTAATTTTTCATTTTTTTATTCAACTTTATATTGTTTTTTATGTTTTTTATTAATTTAGTAGTTATCTAGGTTATTAATTGCAAAATTATCAACTGCATTTTTCACAAATATTCATGCAATAAAATTTTTCTTTATCTACATACTTATACATCATAACAATTAATCAATCTCCATTCTTTAATAATTTATATATTCTATTTAATAAACATAACATTTCAATATCATATTCACACTTCACTCCTACTTGAGAAACCAAAAAAATATAATATCTAAGAAAAAAGGCTAGACATCCTAAAATAAATCTGAATGTCTAGCCTAATAAGCTTCTATTAAATTCTAATACAATACTATACATCCTAAATACAGTATTGCCACTAATACAAAATTTGCTTATTCAACAGTTACTGATTTAGCTAAATTTCTTGGCTTATCTATATCAAAACCCTTTTCCTTTGCAGTATAATAAGCTAAAAGTTGCAATGCAACAGCAGCCAAAATTGGGGCTACTCTATTTGATATTCTTGGTATTTTAATAACCTCATCAAATATAGATGAGTCAAGATTATCACCTGCATATGCTACACCTACAATATAAGCACCTCTTGCCCTTACTTCTACAATGTTACTTATCATTTTTTCTCTTAATTGTTCTTGAGTTAATAAAGCAATTATTTTTGTTCCCTTTTCAATTAATGCTATAGGGCCATGTTTTAATTCCCCTCCAGCATAAGCCTCAGAATGGATATAAGTAATTTCTTTAAGCTTTAATGAACCTTCTAGTGCCAATGCATAATCTGCACCTCTTCCAAGGAAAAATAAATCCTGCTCCTTTGAGATTATTTTAGCCACTTTCTCAATAGCTGTAGTATCCTTTAATAATTCTTCTATTTTTTCTGGTAGCTCTAATAAACCTTCTTTTATCAATACTTCTATATTAGCATCTAGTGTTCCATTTAATTCACCAAAATACAATCCAAGTGAATGCATTATAACAACTTGTGTTGTATATGCTTTTGTAGATGCAACAGCAATTTCAGGACCAGCCATAGTATATATAACATGATCTGCTTCTCTTGAAATTGTACTTCCCACAACATTTGTAATTGCTAAGGTTTTAGCTCCCTTTTTCTTGCAATCTCTTAAAACTGCAAGTGTATCTGCTGTTTCTCCTGATTGGCTTACAGTAATAACTAATGTTTTCTTTGTTACTAAAGGTCCTCTATATCTAAATTCTGATGCAATATCCACCTCTACTGGAATTAAAGCATGCTTTTCTATTGATGCTTTACCCATTAATCCTGCATGATATGCAGTTCCACAAGCAACTATATATATTCTATCAATATTTGAAAGGTCTTCCTTTGTTATATTAAAATCTTCAAATTTCACTCCATGATCCATTGCAATTCTTGATAACATTGTTTCTTTTATTGCCTTTGGTTGTTCATGAATTTCCTTTAACATAAATGAATCATATCCACCCTTTTCGGCAGCATCTTGACTCCAAGTTACTTTGTATATTTCTTTATCTATTTTACTTCCATCTGCATTTAATAATTCAATTCCCTTATTATCTGCAACAACAAATTCTTTGTCCTCTAATAAATATACATCTCTAGTATAATTAATTACAGCTGGTATATCAGAAGCTAGAAAGGTTTCTCCCTCTGAAATTCCTACTATTAAAGGGCTATCCTTTTTTACTGCTACTAATTTATTTGGCTCTTTGCCTGAAACTACACCTATAGCATAACTTCCTTCTAATCTTTCAGTTGCCTTAACAACTGCTTTAAATAAATTACCTTCATAATAATAATCAACTAAGTTTGGAATAACCTCTGTGTCTGTTTCTGATAAAAAGTTATATCCTTCTCCCTTTAGCCATTCTCTTAGTTCAAGATAGTTTTCTATAATTCCATTATGAACTACAGTTATGTCACTTTTAGAGCTTTTATGAGGATGAGAATTAACATCTGATGGTTCTCCATGAGTTGCCCATCTTGTATGTCCTATACCAACAGATCCATCTAAGCTATTATTATTATCTAATGACTTTTCTAAATTTGCAAGACGTCCTTTATGCTTTAGCACATTAACTTTATTATTGCAAATTACAGCAATACCTGCCGAATCATATCCCCTATATTCTAATTTTGATAATCCATCTATTAAATATTCTGATGCCTTTTTAGTTCCAACGTAACCTACTATTCCACACATATTTTTCTATCCTTTCTTTTTATGAATTTTTAATCTCTTATATTAAGGCTTTATCTTAGCAATATAAAAAAAGACATAATAATCCTAAGATATATAAAAGCCATAAAATAAAGGCTTTAACACCAAGCTGAATTTGTACTATAAATCACTTTATAGGTTTACCAGCTGTTTACGGTAGTGTGATACCGTGGGGCACCCGCCGAAGTACTCGATAACTCCCCAACCTCGTCAACTTATAAAAATAAGTCCTGGCGCTTTTTTAATAATTTATTTTTTAAAAGCTTTTCTATAAAATCACCTCCATACAATATATTTTATGTCTTTAATGATTATTTTATCATATAATAATAAAATTGCAAAAGTAATCTTTCTTTTGCAATTTATATGTGTATTATTAGTTTAATGCTTGTTTTAAATCCTCTATTAAATCATTAACATTTTCAATTCCAACAGCAATTCTTAATAAACTGTTATCTATTCCAAGTTTCTTTTTTAACTCTTGACTAACCTCTGCATGAGTTTGTGTTATAGGATATGTTATTAAAGTTTCTACTCCTCCTAAGCTTTCTGCATAGCTTATTACTTTAACCTTTTCTAATATACCTGGAACTATAGAGCTGTCTTTTACCCTAAAGGATAATGTAGTTCCATATCCACTACTTTGGCTTTTATTTAATTCATATCCACAATTATCTGATAATCCTACATAATATACCTCCAAAACCTTGTCATTATCCCTAAGCCAATTTGCTATTATCAGTGCATTTTCTTGCGCTCTATCAAGTCTTACGTGAAGGGTTTTTAAACCTCTTAAAAGCAACCATGCCTCAAAAGCTCCTAAGGTTGCACCTGTAGATACCTGGATATATCTTAGTTTTTCTACTAGTTCTTCATTATTTGAAATTGCAATTCCTGATAATACATCATTGTGTCCACCTAGATATTTTGTTCCACTGTGTACAACAATATCTGCACCTAAAGTTAATGGTTTTTGAAAATATGGTGTTAACAAAGTATTATCTACTATGAAAATTATATTATTCTTTTTTGTGATTTCTGCTATAGCTCTAATATCAGTTACCTTCATAGTTGGATTTGAGGGTGTTTCTATTAAAAGTCCCCTAGTGTTTTCTTTAATGGATTTTTCAAATCCATCAATATCTGTTGTATCCACAAAGGATGTCTCTATTCCAAAATTATTATATATTTTTTCAAATAATCTTGATGTACCTCCATATAAATCCTCTGATAAAATTATGTGATCTCCACTTTTAAAAAGATGTATACAGGCTGTAATTGATGCAAGACCTGTTGCAAATGCAACTGCCCCTACACCTTCCTCAAGATTACATATTGTTTTTTCTAATTCTTCAACTGTTGGGTTTTGTAATCTGGAATAGTCATATCCTGTACTTTTATTTAACCCTGGATGCTTAAATGTAGCACTTTGATATATAGGAAAGCTAATTGCACCTGTTCTTTCATCGCCACCTGATGCACCTCTTACTACTTCTGTTTCAAAATTAATATTAAACCCTTCCATATTATACCTCCTTAAAATAAAGAAAGTCACTTCTTTTATAAGAAGCGACTAATAAAGTCAAAATAGTTTTAATGAAACTATAACTCTTATCTGTCAGGTTATATACCTGCAGGATTTAGCACCACATAAAAATATAGGTTGCTGGGCTTCAAAGGGCCAATCCCTCCACCACTCTTAATAAGATTTAATTAATACTAATTATACATGTTTTCTATGTTTTGTCAACATTTATATAGCTTCATTTTTTTCAAATTGAGAGTTATATAAATTAGAATAAAATCCACTTTTATTAATTAATTCTTCATGACTTCCTTGTTCTACAATGTCTCCATCCTTCATAACAAGTATTAAATCAGCATCACGAATTGTTGATAATCTATGTGCTATAACAAAGCTTGTTCTTCCTTTCATAAGGTTATCCATAGCCTTTTGTATTAATACCTCTGTTCTTGTATCTACTGAACTTGTAGCTTCATCAAGAATAAGTATTTTAGGATCCTTTAATATTGCACGAGCAATTGTTAATAATTGTTTTTGTCCTTGAGATATATTGCTTGCTTCTTCATTTAATACCATGTTGTATCCAGCTGGCAAGGTTTTAACAAAATTATCTACATGTGCTGCCTTTGCTGCCTTATATACCTCTTCATCACTAGCTCCAAGTCTTCCATATCTAATATTTTCTTTAATACTTCCATTAAATAACCAGGTATCTTGAAGAACCATACCAAACATTTCCCTAAGTTCATTACGATTAAAATCCCTAATATCATTGCCATCTATTAATATAGCACCACTATTTACATCATAAAATCTCATAAGTAGTTTTATAATTGTTGATTTCCCTGCTCCTGTAGGTCCAACAATTGCAACCTTTTGTCCAGGCTTTATATTTGCTGTGAAATCATTAATAATAATTCTATCCTCATTATATCCAAAGTGAACATTATTAAAGCCAACTCTTCCTTCTAAATCAATTACTGAAGTTGGATTTTCTACTATTTGATTCTCTTCCTCTTCTTGTAAAAATTCAAATACTCTTTCAGCAGCTGCTGCTGTAGATTGCATCATATTAGCAACCTGTGCTATTTGTGCTAAAGGTTGAGTAAATAATCTTACATATTGAATAAAGGATTGTATTTCACCAACACCTATTTTATTTTTAATAGCTAAATATCCACCCAAGACAGAAACTACAACATATCCTAGATTCCCTATGAAAATCATTATAGGCATCATCATTCCAGATAAGAATTGAGATTTCCATGCTGATTCATAAAGCTTATTATTAGTTTCTTCAAAGGTGTTAATTGTTGTTTCTTCTCTATTAAAGGCCTTAACTATATTATGACCTGAATAAGTTTCTTCTACTTGCCCATTTACATTCCCTAAATATTCTTGTTGATTTTTAAAGTGCTTTTGAGATTTTTTAACTATCAATGACATTAATATCATTGATATTGGTATAATTAATAGCACTGATATAGTCATTGTTATACTTATTGTAAGCATCATTATAAATACACCAATTAAAATCGTTACTGATGATATTATTTGAGTCATAGCTTGATTTAAACTTTGATTTAATGTATCTACATCATTTGTGAATCTTGATAATACCTCACCGTGTGTCTTTTTGTCAAAATATTTCATAGGCATTTTGTTTATTTTTTCTGATAATTGTTTTCTTAGCTTATATGTAAGCCTTTGGGATATTCCACTCATTATATAGCTTTGTACAAATGAAAATATCATACTTACAACATACAAACAAAGTAACCCTATTAATATTTTTGAAACCTTGTCAAAGTCTATTCCACCACCAGATACACCTGATATTTTTTCAATTAGTCCATTAAATATCTCATCTGTGGCCTTTCCTAATACTTTAGGTCCAACTATTGAAAATGCAGCACTTCCAATTGCAAATACTATTACAAGAAAGATACTTATTTTATATTCAGATAAATGTCCCCATAATGTTTTCATTGTTCCTTTGAAATCTTTAGCCTTTTCACCTTGCATCATTGCCATTGGTCCATGTCCACTAGCTCTATTACCTGATCTTTTCACATTATTCATTTTCAAGCTCCTCCTTTGATAGTTGTGATGAAGCTATTTGTCTGTATACTTCACAATTTTTCAAAAGTTCCTTGTGGTTTCCTTTGCCTACAATTTTCCCTTCATCTAAAACTATAATCTGTTCTGCATGAAGAATTGTACTAATTCTTTGAGCAACCATTAATACTGTTGTTTCCCCTGTTTCTCTCTTTAAGGCATTTCTTAATAAAGAATCTGTTTTAAAGTCTAAAGCTGAAAAACTATCATCAAAAATATATAATTCTGGTTTTTTTGCTATAGCCCTTGCAATTGATAGTCTTTGTTTTTGACCCCCAGATACATTTGAACCACCTTGAGAAATTGAAGATTTATACCCTTCATTTTTATCATTTATAAAATCTGTAGACTGTGCTATAGTTGCTGCCTTTATCATTTCTTCATCTGAAATTGTTTCATTTGCATATTTTAAGTTTGATTCTATAGTTCCTGAAAATAATATTCCCTTTTGTGGAACGTATCCAATCCTTTCTCTAAGTTTAGCTTGAGAAACTTTTTTAATATTTTCACCATCTAATATTATTTCACCTGTGGTAACATCATAAAACCTTGGTATAAGGTTAACTAATGTTGATTTACCACTTCCTGTACTACCAATAAATGCTGTTGTTTCGCCGGGTCTTGCTTCAAATGAAATATTGCTTAATACATTTTCCTCTGCATTTGGATACTTAAATGATACATTTTTAAATTGTAACAACCCACTTTTATTTTTAAATTCCTTTGTTTCCTTTTCATCCTTAATTATTACCTCTGAAGTTAATACCTCATCTATACGTCCTGCTGAAACTGTAGCTCTTGGAAGCATTATTGATACCATAGAAATCATTAAGAAGGCCATTATAATTTGCATTGTATATTGGATAAATGCCATCATATCCCCAACCTGCATATTTCCATTATCAATACTTATTGAACCCTTCCATACTATAAGCACTGTTATACCATTCATAATAAACATCATAAGCGGCATCATACAACTCATTACTCTATTTACAAATAAATTTGTTTTTGTTAAATCCTTATTTGCTATATCAAACCTCTTTTCTTCATATCCATCAGTTCCAAAGGCCCTTATAACCTGTAACCCTGTTAATATTTCACGAGTAACTAGGTTTAATTTATCAACAAGCTTTTGAACCAATTTAAATTTAGGCATTACTAGTTTAAATAAAGCTAATACAACTATCATTATTATCCCTACTGCTAAGGCTATTATCCATGACATTTCTGTATTTGTATTTAATACCTTAATAACACCTCCAATACCAAGTATAGGTGCATAGAATAATATTCTAAGTAACATTACCATAAGTAATTGTATTTGTTGGATATCATTAGTACTTCTTGTAATTAATGAAGCAGTTGAAAATTCATCCATTTCTGTACTTGAAAAGCTTAACACCATTTTAAATACACCAGATCTTAATCTTCTACCAAGTGATGCTGCAACCCTTGCTGCTATATATCCTACAAACACTGATGCTACCATTGATACTAAGGCAATTCCAAGCATTTTAGCCCCAGCAATTAATATATAATGACTTTGCATACCCTCTATATCAACGCCTAATCTTTCATATTCTGTTTTTATATACTTAACTGACATTTGATTAATCATTGAATCCTCAAAATCATCAAATTTTGAAGATATTTCAGATGTTATTGTATTTAAGTTATCCTTAGGTAATAACTTAAGCATTTGAAATATATTCATGTTTCCAGAATTGGTAGCCTCAGATGGAAGTGATTTTGCTAAACTATCCTTCAATTGCAAAACCTGCTCTGAATCTTCCTCAAAAGCTAAAACCATTAAAATTGGTTTTCCTAATATTTTATTTAATTCCTCATTAACTTCATTATTAGTTGTATTTTTCATGTAAATATTATTATCTTTCATTGCAGGATAATCATCTATATCATTATCCTTTGCATCTTCACTTTTAACTAATGTGTAATTATCTAAAACCTTTGTTTTATCATCCTCATTCAAAAATAATATTATCTTATTTAATGTTTCTTCACTAATTGCATCTGGTACTGAATTTTCAATACCTCCTTGTTGGATACCTATATTTACTATTTTAGATGTATAATCTGGCAATGCCAAATCACAGGTAGCTTGAACTATTAACAAGCTAAATATTGCTAATATTGATATCTTTGACTTCTTTAAATATTTTATTAACTTTAACATCATATTCTCCTATTCTATTCATTCTTGTTTTCAATACATCTATTTACTATAATATTTTTTTCCAAGCAGCTTTGAAGTAAATTTTCCTTTACCTGCAATAGAATTCTTTTTGCTATTATTTTTTCCTCCTCCGATAGATTATTTAAGTATTCACCCTCAATACTTTCATGAACCCCTTTAAGCCTTTTACATATATTCTTTCCTTCTTCACATATAAATACTCTAGATACCCTTTTATCATTTTCATCCTGTTTTCTATATACTAAACCGTTTTTCTCCATTCTTTTTATAGTTACATTCATAGTGGCTGGTGATATATTTAAATTTTTTGCTACCGCTCTTTGAACTTGACCATCTTTTTTTAATAATGAAAATAATAAGGCAGGTTGTCCAGGATATAATCCTAGTTCCTCAAGTTTATCCCTAGTTATTAAAAAATGTAGCTTTGAAATTTCTGCAATTAATACATATAATCTCTCTTGCATTTCTTTTAATCATCTCCTCTTCATTAGTCGACTAATTAATATATTAATACTTTTTTTAAATAAATTCAATAGCCTGAACAAAATTTTAAATTTTAAGAAAAATAAATACTTAGTTACCTAACAATTTTGCACTAAAAAAGAACAAGACTTTAATAATCTTGTCCTAGTTTTATTATATAGAGATATTACCAAATGTTTTCGTTAACTTTATTTTCCCAATTTATAGCTTGTATATAAAGCTCAACCAAAATCTCTTCTTGTAGATTAATCTTATTTCTTAATATTAATATCTTTTCATTATCTACCTTTTCATAGGCCTCCACCAAATTTAAAATCTTATTTATTTCATTGTCTACACCATTTAAGGCATCTTTTAATTCATCCTCTATTGGTAATTCTTCTAATATACTATTCATATCCTTTTGAACATAAATATCTAAATTGGAAAATAACCCCGCCATAAAACTTTGATTTACCCATTTAGATTTTATCTGCTGTGCAATCTTTTCACAAAACTTTGCCCTAACTACAGTTGTTCTTGTTATTTCTCTTTCGTTTCTACTTTCCATTTCTGATATTGTTATTATTGTTAGTAGCTTTGATAATTCCTCTTTTCCAATTAATACAATTGCTTGTTTTATTGATGATATTTTATTATTAAATGCAAAGGCTGCAGAATTTACTAGTTTTATTATTTTATAGCTTATACCCATATCTGCCTTTATAAGTGCCTCTATTTTATCTAAATTATAATTTTCATTTAATAATTCTATCATTATTTTAAAGCAAGTAAAATTTCTAATTGGCATATCTTGCCCTGATAGCATAATAGGTTTACTAAAAAAATATCCTTGATAATAGGAATATCCAAAGGATTTAGCTTCATTATATTCTACTTCTGTTTCTATCTTTTCTGCTAAAAATTGTGCTTTTGGATTAAATACTCTTATTCCAAGTATAATATCCTTTCTTTGTTTTACTGTTGTAGCCTTAAAATCTATTTTGTATATATCAAAAACAGGACCAAAGGCCCAATATTTTGAGTTATATGTAACATCATCTAATGCAAGGCTGTAACCCTTTTCCTTGAAACCTTTAAGCATATTAACTATCTCAAGTGTTGCCTCAACACTTTCTAATACTTCTATTACTATCCTATC
>CAMNZV010000032.1 GCA_946575275.1 uncultured Clostridium sp.
ATGTAAGAGGAATGATGAAAAATAAACATCTTTCAAAAGCAATATCAAAACAAGGATTCAATATGTTTAGAGTTAAATTAACTAATAAATGCAAAGAATTTGGTATTGAATTAAGAGTTGTAAATAGGTTTTATCCATCAAGTAAATTATGTCATGAATGTGGTTCTATTAAAAAAGATTTAAAACTTTCAGATAGAGAGTATGTTTGTGAATGTGGGTATAAAGAAGATAGAGATTTAAATGCAAGTCTTAATTTGAGAGATTCTAAAATATACAAAATTGCAAACTAAAAGCATTGTATATATGTACCCAAGGTTATTTGGGGAATTAACGACTGTGGAGTGTTATATCAAATGTTAGTAGTGTAATTTATTATATGAGGACAGACACATTGAAACAGTAACAATCTCGATATGGGTATGTTTGTCCATATTTTGAGTAGCAGAAGTTAAAATGAAACGAATAATTACCCTATTAGTAAGTACAATTTTAATATTAACTATATTTGTTGGTTGCAACAACAACACAAAGGTAACTACAGAGGAAAGTGTGATTCCAAATATTGGAGTATTAAAAGGACCTACAGCAATGGGGATGGTTAAATTAATGGGGGATACTAAAAACTATAATATTACAATGTCAGGTTCAATAGATGAGGTAACACCTAAAATAGTAAATGGTGAATATGATATTTGTGCAATTCCTGCTAATATGTCATCTGTATTGTACAATAATACAAAAGGAGAAGTAACAGTACTTGCAATAAACACCCTTGGAATTTTATATATTGTTGAAAATGGCAATACTGTTAATTCTGTAAGTGACTTAAAGGGAAAAACTATTTATGCAAGTGGAAAGGGAGCAACCCCTGAATATTCATTAAATTACTTACTAAAGTCTAATGGTATCAATCCTGAAACTGATGTTAAAATTGAATATAAATCTGAACATTCAGAGTGTTTGGCAGCATTAATGGCAGATGAAAATGGTATTGCAATGCTTCCAGAACCTTTTGTAACAACAGCAAAGCAAAAAAGCCCAAATCTTAGAGTTGCAATTGATATGAATAAAGAATGGGAAAATATGCAGGGAGACAATGGAGGTTTAATTACTGGAGTAGTTATATGTAGAACTGAATTTTTAAAAGAACACCCAAAAAAGATAAAATCATTTTTAAAAGATTATAAGGATTCAGTGGAATTTGTTAATACAAATAATGATGAAGCTGCAGCCTTAATTGGAGAAAAAGATATTATTCCAGAAGCTGTGGCGAAGGTTGCACTACCAAATTGTAATATTACATATATAGATGGTAATGATATGAAGAATAAATTAGAAGGATATTTAAAGGTTCTATACGACCAAAATCCAAAAGCTGTTGGAGGAAGTTTACCAAATGAGGATTTTTACTACAGTGAAAAATAAGAGTGAAATTTCAATAAAAGCTATAGTTATTTGGCTTTCAATATGGCAAATTACAAGTATGATTATTTCAAAGGAGATACTATTAGTATCTCCTATTTCTGCCTTAAAGAAATTATTTGAACTTGGTGTAGAAGGAGAATTTTGGATAGCAATTATATTTTCTTTTAGTAGAATTTTTCTAGGATTTATTTTAGCTTTAATTTTTGGAATAATATTTGCAGTATTATCACGAAGATTTAAATGGTTTAAAGAATTTATATATCCACCAATAATTGTAATGCAATCTGTACCAGTAGCTTCATTTATAATTTTATGTTTAATATGGATTTCTACTAGAAATTTGTCTATTTTCATTTCATTTATTATGGTTCTTCCTATTATATATACTAACGTACTTGAAGGTATAAATGAAACAGATAAGGAACTTTTAGAAATGGCTAAGGTTTTTAAGGTTCCTTTATATAAGAAAATTAAATATATTTATCTTTGGCAAGTTATGCCATATATAAGGTCAGCCTGTGATGTATCTTTAGGACTAGCTTTCAAATCTGGAATTGCAGCAGAGGTTATAGGTATTCCAAAAGGATCTATAGGTGAAAAGCTTTATGAGGCTAAAATATATTTAAATACTGCAGAGTTATTTGCATGGACTATTTTAATTGTGATTTTAAGTGTAGTATTAAAGAAAAGTTTCATGTTTATACTAGAGTATATTTCAAGACGTATGGAAAGGACATAAAATGGATATATTATTAAAGGATATTAACAAAAGCTATGGGGATAAGGTTGTATTTAGAAATAAGACTTATTTATTTAAGGAAGGTTCAAAGACCTTAATACTTGGTGAATCTGGAATAGGTAAGACAACTTTGCTAAAAATAATTATGGGACTTGAAGGAATAGACAATGGTACAATTAGTGGTATTTCAAATAAAAAAATAAGTGTAGTATTTCAAGAGGATAGGTTATGTGAAAACTTAAGTGTTGCATCTAATATAAGTCTTGTAAATTCAAACATAAATAATGATGATATAACAAAAGAGCTAGATAGGGTTGGTCTATTGGATTCAATAAATACAAAGGTTAAAGATTTAAGTGGTGGTATGAAAAGAAGAGTTGCCATTGTTAGGGCTTTGTTATTTGATTTTGATATCCTTATTTTAGATGAACCCTTTAAAGGGTTAGATAAGGAAAATAAGGATAAAACAATTGAATTAATTAAGGATAGAATTAAAGGAAAAACCTTAATTATGGTATCCCATGATTTAGAAGAAGGTAATAAATTGTGCAATGAATTTATAAAAGTTAAATAAAAATCATTATCAACTATTGACAAGGATATAGGAATATTATATAGTATTCCTATATAGGAACACTTTGGAGGTGTTTAATATAAATATTGTTGAAGAGTTAATGGATTTTGGATTAACAAGACAGGAAGCTAATATTTATCTTTTACTAATTTCTGAAGGGGATTTAAATGGATATGAAGTATCAAAATTATCTGGTATTTCAAGGTCTAATGCATATAATTCCTTGGCAGCCTTAGTTGATAAGGGGGCAGCATATGTTATAGAAGGTAATTCTATATCCTATACACCTGTAAATATAGTTGAGTTTTGTAACAACAAAATTAGGTTAATGGAAGAAAATCGAGATTATTTAATGAAGAATATGCCAACAAAAAAAGCAGAAAGTGATGGATATATTACAATTAAAGGTGAAAAACATATTATAGATAAAATGAAAAATATGATACTTGAAGCTAAGGAAAGAATATATTTATCTATTAGTAATAAATGGCTAAAGGAAATTTTAATAGAATTAAATTTAGTAAAAGATAAGGGAATTAAAATAGTTATTGTAACAGAAGATAATTTTCTTTTAGATAATGCAAAGGTGTATTATTCAGAAATAAAAACAGGGCAAATTAGAATTATAGTGGATTCAAAACATGTATTAACAGGCAGTATTATACACAAAACTTATTCTACATGTTTATATTCAAGTAATAATAATTTAGTTGAAGTTTTTAAGGAAGCATTAAAAAATGAAATAGTATTAATTAAAATAAACAAGGGGGATCTATAATGATAAAAAAACCATTTGTAACAAAGGAACAATTAGAACAAATAAGAAAAGAGTATCCAACTCCATTTTACATTTATGACGAAAAAGGAATAAGAGAAAATGCACGTAAGTTAAACCAAGCCTTTTCTTGGAATAAAGGCTTTAAAGAATATTTTGCTGTAAAAGCAACACCAAATCCATATATATTAAAGATTCTTCAAGAAGAAGGATGTGGAGCAGATTGTTCCTCTTATACAGAATTATTAATGTCTGATAGATGTGGATTTAAAGAAAGTGATATAATGTTTTCTTCAAATGATACACCAGCAGCAGAGTTTCAATTAGCTCGTAAATTAAATGTAACAATTAACTTAGATGATATTACTCATATTGATTTCTTAAAGGAAGTTAGTGATATTCCAAAGGTTATTTCATGTAGATATAATCCAGGTGGAACTTTTGAACTTGGAACTGATATAATGGATAATCCTGGAGATTCAAAATATGGATTAACTAAAGAACAAATGAAAGAAGCTTTCATTAA
The DNA here is from genome assembly GCA_946575275.1 of uncultured Clostridium sp. Classification (GTDB taxonomy): domain Bacteria; phylum Bacillota; class Clostridia; order Clostridiales; family Clostridiaceae; genus Clostridium. The sequence continues at coordinate 4,040 of CAMNZV010000032.1, forward strand.
ATTAAAAGGTCTTGGAGTTGAAGAATTTGGTATTCATTCATTCCTTGCAAGTAACACTGTTTCAAATGAGTATTATCCAGCACTTGCAAAAATATTATTTGAACTAGCTGTTGAATTACAAAAGGAAACAGGAGTTCATATAGGCTTTATTAATCTTTCAGGAGGAGTTGGAATTCCTTATACTGAAGACAAGGAGCCTAATGACATTTTAGTAATTGGAGAAGGTGTAAGAAAGGCATTTGAAGAAGTTCTTGTACCAGCTGACATGGGTGATGTATCAATATATACAGAACTTGGACGTTTTATGCTTGGACCTTATGGTCACTTAGTTACAACTGCTATACATGAAAAACATATTTATAAGGAATATATAGGAGTAGATGCCTCAGCAGTTAACTTAATGAGACCTGCAATGTATGGAGCATACCACCACATTACAGTAATGGGTAAAGAAGATGCACCAAGAGATTTCAAATATGATGTAACAGGTTCACTTTGTGAAAATAATGATAAATTTGCAGTAGATAGAATGCTACCTAAAATAGACAAGGGAGATATTCTTGTAATTCATGATGCAGGAGCTCATGGATTTGCAATGGGATACAATTATAATGGAAAATTAAAATCAGCAGAATTGTTATTAAAGGAAGATGGAACAGTTGAAATGATAAGAAGAGCTGAAACACCTGAAGATTATTTTGCAACTTTAGATTTTAATTTTTAATAAATTTATTAATGAGTACACTTATAGATATTATTTCTGTAGGTGTACTTTTTTATTTATTGTTGTTGACAAAGATGTTAACAAATTGTAAACTAAAATTGGCTAATTGTAGTATTATTTATAAAATAGGGGGTAATTAATAATGAAAAGGGGAAATTGCTTTATCGTAATTGTGTTTCTGTGTAGTTTTTTATTTAACAGTAATGTAGTTACAATTGCAAATGAAAAGGAAGACAATGTTTTGTCTAATGACTATATTGTTGTTAACTTAGAAGATGAGAAGGAATCAACGGAATACCTAAGATTTAAGGTGTTAACAGAAAAGGGGAGTGTTAATACTAATGAGGATGATAATAAAAAATTAACTTATAATAATTTTGCATCATCTTATACAACTATAAATATTAACGAAAAAAGTTATATTTTTGGGCAAGGGGATACTATTGAGGAACCCAAATATAACGAGAAAACAAGCAGCATTAAATGTTCACAAAAATTTGGAGATATTCTAGTGACACAGGAATTAGAATTAGTAACGGGTTTTACCTATGGATTCAAGGATATGGTGAAGATAACCTATAATGTTGATAATCTTGGAGAGGAAAAGGCTCTAGTAGGCATTAGGTTAATGATAGATCCTTTTATTGGAGAAGATGACAAAGGCTTAATAGAAATTGATAATGAAGCAATTATGGCAGAAACAAATATATTTGGCACGGATTTTAAAGGAGTTTGGCAAATAAAAAGTAATTATGAAAACGTTGTAGCTTATGGAAAATCAACTGAAAATAATTATGATAGTATTACCTTTGCAAATTGGGACAAGCTTTATGATAACAGATGGAATTATGAGGTTAATGAAGTAGAAGCTATTTTAGATAGTGCTGTAGCTATGACATGGAACGAAGAGCTATTAGAAGCGAATTCAAGTAGAACAATGGATAGTACTTATGGCGTTAAAAATGAAATACAAGAGGAAATAAATGAAGAAGTTATAGGTGAATCTGAATTTGATTTGGACAATATAAATAGTGCTGAAAGCGGTGTATTAGGTGCATCAGAGATGAAAACAGGTGATGAAAATAATTTGATATGGATTATATTATCGGTGTTAGTATCTATTACTGTTATAGCAGTTATTGTAAAGGTTAAAATAGGAGGTAAAAAAAATGATTAAATTTAATTTTACAACTAGAAATAAAATAATTTGTTTTAGTTTAATTTTCTTTTTAATACTTAATATTAGCACTCCACTTTCAATAGCCTTTGCAAAGGATATTTCAAATGGGGAAAATTATAATGCTCTTAAATATACCTTGTTTGCAGAGGAGACAATAAAAGTAAACAATTTTAACACTATAATAAATGGAAATATTTATACTGGAGAGGATTTTGAGTATACAGGAGAAGAAAAGGTTACAATTAATGGATATGGAAATATAAATGGAGAATATAAAGAATCTAAAATAAATTCCTTGCAGGAAATTAAAAATGACAAGGAGAAAATAGTTGATTTTAAAGATGAAGTAATATCAAAACTTAGAAGTACCAAAAATTACAATGAAGATACAGTGTTTGAAGAAGATATTATAGATGTTTCTGAATATATTAATGTAGATGGAAACTTGCATATAGATAGAAGTACATTAATTGGAACAGGGTATATTTTAGCAAAGAATAATATTATATACGATGCAATTAATGATAAGACAAATGATTATAGTGTATTTATGTATTCTGAAAAAGGAGATATTACAATAAGTGGTAGTAATATTGTTATAAATGGTGTTATAGCGGCCCCTAAAGGTAAAATAAAGATAAATGCTAAGAATATTGAAATAAATGGTGCTATATATGCTGAATCTATTGAATTAAATGGTAGCAATTTAGTTGTAAATGATAATGGTAGGGAAAATACAAAAAACTTTTTTGAACCTAATCTTGATATAGTTATAGAGGGTGAATTAAAGGAAAATAGAAAAATCACATTGGATATATCCCAAAATGAAGACCTTTCATTATTGGAAAAGGATTCTATTTCTTGGACTATAGTACCTTTAGATGAAGAGGATGGGGAATTATACAAGGAAATTGATGATAGCATAAAAATTGATGAGGATACTTCAGATATAAAAACGAAAAACTTAATATTTAAAAGACATGGGAAGTATTTAATAAAAATAAATTATTCCACTGAAAAAATGAACTCATCAATAGAAAAGGTTATAGAAATAAAAGAAGATGAATTACCAGTAGCAGATTTTTCAGTTAATACTACTTATTTTAGAGAAGGTGAATCTGGAATTGCTAATATAAATATTAAGGATTTATCATATTCAAAGGATAATGATAAAATAGCAACAAGAATTTGGACTGTAATATATGATTCTAATAATGACGGTAATTATGAAGATGAAGAAATTAATGTTATTAGTGAGGGTAATGAAACTGAAATAAATTATGAAACAGATAAGGTTGGGAAATATAAAATTCAGCTTGAGGTTAAAGAACATTTCACAAATACCATTGAAAAGTTTATATCTACGGAAGATTACAAAGCAAATGTCAAAGAAGAAATATTTGAAGTTGACAACAAAAGGCCAGAATCGGCAGTGGAAGTTGAAAAGTCAAAGAAAGTAGACTTGGTTTTCACTGTAGGAAAGGCAGATAACAGTAAAATAGAACTCTATGGTGATAAGATAGAGGAAATAAAGAAAAGCTTAGAGGATGAGGGCTTTGAAGCTAATGTATCCACTGTTACCACATCAAAATTAACGGCACAAGATACATTTGCATGGAAGGAATATGATCATTATAATTACGTTGATTATTATTTGCCAACTATACCAAAGCATATACTTTATGAAGGAAATGATATTAAAATGGTTGGATATTCTAGAAGTCCATTTAATGATTTCTTATTCGTAGAAGATAATAATAAAACTCAAAAGGTATTTAATTTTGATTTGCAAAGGGATAATACAGATTGGCATAGTATGGAAGGTGGAGGTTTTTTATTTAACTCTACAATTTCAGATGATACATTAAATGGGTTTTGTATATTATTAACACAAGGTGGATTGAAATTAGTGCAAATTAAAAATGCTAATTTGGATGCCTTTAGGAGTGGGAATTACAATAATATACAGAATCATGGTACTTTGTTAAGAACATTTAGTATGGGTAATTTATATGATAATCATCAGATAAAAATAGTCGTAGATCCTAATAGCATTTCTCTTTTTGATAACGGTAAGTTATTAATTGATAATTATGTATTACCAAAAGGGGACTTTGGAAGTGGATTTGGACCTATTATAAGTCATAGTTCACATGCTTGTAGACAACAATCCTACTTTACATTTAAAAATATAACGATGGAAACTGTAACAGGTAAAAGCTTATCAGAAGTTTTAAATGGTTATAATTGGACCAAGGGTGCAAGTAGGTATGTTATAAATCTAAGTGATGAAGAAGTAGCAGATATAAAGTCAGATGAGGATATATCAGAGGTATCAAAAGCAATTATAACTGAAGAAATTAATTTTACTGCATTAGGAAATGAAAAGAATAATGATAAATATGAAAAATTAATTAGTTCTTCAGGTGGAATATTTTTTGATGGAACTAATATTGTAGAGGCTATGGGCTCTTTAAGTAATTATATTTTAAGCAATGAAAAATCAAGAGATTTTAAAGTGGATAGATACATTACTACAGAAGATGAAGTTGATTATATAGATTATTATAGGGATAGTGAAAAAGATCCATTATATAAAGCCCATTGGCAATATGATTACAATCCTACTGTTTTCACAAAAAAGTATAATGAAAATACAATAGAAACAACAACTACAGAGGAACCAATTAGAAGTTTTAATCAAACAGGAGCATATTCTATTAAACTTAGAGTACAAGATAACCCTGCATTAGATAACGAATATCTAGATTCTTATAGAAAATGGTCAGATGAAAGTATCTATCAAAAGGTGTTAATGGTTCATAATAGGCCTATTATTGAAAGTAAAATAGAGATTTTTGAAAATATTGAGGATAAAACTAAGTGTATTATTAGATTTACAGAGAATAGCTATGATTTAGATCATATAGATGATCCAGAAAAAGGTATAGTAAGTAGGGAATATAGCTATAAAGAAATTAATGATAGTACATGGCAGGATGGAATTATTCCAAACAAACTAGATGTAGGAAAAATATATTTAATTAAAGAAGTAGTTAAAGATAAAGAAGGATTTTTAAGTAAGCCAAAGATTATTGTGGCAGATACAAGAGCATATAAAGTCCAGGAAGAAGTAGTTGATAATGAGGTCCCAACTGTTGTAATAACAACATCAAAAGATAGAGCAGAAGTAACGGATCAAATTGAAATAAGTGGATATGCTATAGACAATATGGGGGTTGATAAATTTGAGATATATGTCAATGGTGAAAAGGTCTTAGATAAACCAGGAAGAATTTTTTACACTTGCTACAAAGAGGAGACCATTAAAATTGTAGCAAAAGCAGTTGATATATACGGGAATGAAGCAACACAAACTAAAGAAATTTATGTTGCAGATAATAGGGATAAAACACCACCAACTATTGATTTTGAATTACCTAAGGGAGATTCTGTAATGAAAATAGTTGGTACAGTAAAAGATAATGTAGAATTAAAAGAATACATTCTGTCATATAGAAAAAAAGGTAGTGAGGACTATAGTCAAATTTCTAAAGGAAGTATTTCAATTATTCAAGATGAAATAGGTATATTTGATACAACCTATCTAAAGAATGGAGTATATGAAATTAATCTTTATGCAGAGGATACTGCAGGTAATAAGTCCTATTTAACTGCTGAGTATATTGTAAATAATGAAGAAGAATTAGAATCACCAAATAAAGACAAAGAAGAAAGACCAATAGTAAATTTATATATCAACAGTACCAAGGTTAAGGTTAATGAAAATATATCAATTGATGTTTCAGCTGAAGATAATAGAGGAATTGATAAGGTAGAGGTATTTAAAAATGGTGAGATTATTGGTACTGAGGAAGGAAAATATACTATTTCCGAGAATGAAGCTGGAATTAACAAAATAAAGGTTATTGTTACTGATATTGATGGAAATGAAACCATTAAAGAAGTAGAATATATAGTTATTGATGATAGAGATAAGATAGCACCAACTGTTGAAATAAACACACCAGAGCATGGAAAAACCATAAGTGGATTAATTTCAATTGTGGGAACAGCAAAGGATGACAAGGAATTAGCAAGATATACCCTTAAGTATAGAAAAGTTGGAGATGAAAAATTTACAACATTTGCTGAGGTTGATAAAGATAGAGAAAATGAAATGTTGGGTGTATTGAATACAAATGTATTAGAGAATTGCATGTATGAAGTAAGATTAATTGCAGAAGATAAGGGAGGTAATATATCATACACTCAATACACTTATAATGTATTAAATAAATCTGTTGATGAAAATATTGCTCCCCAAATTAGTCTAGTGTTGTCAAAACAATTTGCTTCAATTAATGAAAAAGTTAAAGCAGGTATTATTGTATTGGATTCTGATTTGAAGGAATATAAGGTATACATGGATGGAGTAGAGGTGAAGGACAATAATGGAATTTTTGAGTTTACCTCAACTACTACTAAATCTGTTGAAATAAAAGTTTATGCAATAGATGAAAAGGGAAATAAAGCTGAAGTTAAGGATACCTGTATTTTCTATAATGACTTAGATAAGATAGCACCTACTGCAAAAATTAATAAGCCTGATGAAATTGAAATTTTAACGGCTCCAACAGCAATAATTGGATCTGCATTTGACGAAACTGAAATGGACAAATATATTTTAGATTACAAGAAGAAGGGTGATGTAGGATATACTACAATTGTTGATTCTAATATAGAGAAGAACAATAAAGAATTAGGTATTTTCGATACTACAATGCTAAGTAATGGAATATATGAAGTGAGACTTAGAGTAATTGACAAGGGCGGTAATATAACAACAACAAAGAATATATATACTGTTGAAGGTAAAATGAAAATAGGAAATATGGCATTTTCCTTCCAAGACATAAAGAGTAACA
>CAMNZV010000033.1 GCA_946575275.1 uncultured Clostridium sp.
TTTATTTTGCATCATTTTCTTAATATCATTAAACTGATTATGTATTGAAACCTTTCTATTACCTGCAAAATCTCCTGAACCACTTTCACTACAGAAAATACAACCACCAGTGCTTATGGTTCCATCCCTATTAGGACAAGAAAAACCACCATCTAGTGAAATCTTATAAACTTTCTCTCCAAATTTATTTCTCAGGAAATAATTTAAGCTATTGTATCTTTTTCCATTCCACTCTTGCATCTTTAACACCTCTTTTAATAATAAATATATTACTATTCCTTATAATCTTCAAGAATAATTACACATTAATAATTATATAATTATTAATAATACTTTTTAAGGAGCCATAAGTGAAAAAAGAAATATCTCAAATATTTCAGGTATCTGTCGTATTTATAGGAACTATTGTAGGTGCTGGTCTTGCCTCTGGAAAGGAAATAACAGAATTTTTCACCTCATTTGGTCCAAGTAGCTTCCTTGGTATTGTTTTATGCCTTTTATTTTATATTTTTATGGGAATGATTATTTGTAAGATAAGTATTATGTACAAGCTTAATTCTTATAGTGACCTAATAAAAATTACAAGTCCAAACCTCCTTGGAAAACTAACCGGAATAATTACAACACTTTATTTAATATCAAGTGCCTCTATTATTTTAGCTGGAAGTGGTTCAATTATTAATGAATTCTTTGGTATCCCTAAAATAATAGGTTCCTTAGTTATGCTCTTTATTGCTTTGTTTTTTCTGCTTAAGGGTACCTCTGGATTAATACAAGTTAATTCATTTATAGTCCCTTCACTTTTAATTACAATTACACTAATCACTCTTTTATATTTTATAATGTGCCCTGACACCTTAACATTTGAAAGTCTTAAAATTTTCCCTCAAAAAAAGAAAGGTATACTTTTATCTACCATTCTTTATGCTGGGTATAATATACTATGTTCCTCTGGAGTATTAGTTCCACTAAGTACAAAAATTAACAAGGTTAAGGTTATGATTTTGGGAATAATCTTTGGAGCTATAGGATTAACAGTTCTATGCCTAATGATTAATTCTCTTCTTGCAGTAAATATACCTTATATTTACGAATATGAAATTCCACTTTTACTTGTAGCTAACAGATTTGGTACATTTGTTCAAGCATTATTGCTAATGATAATATTACTTGAAATGTTTTCAACTGAAATATCAGATGTTTATTCTATTAGTAAAACACTAGAACAAACCTTTGGAATAAAATTTAATAAAGGTATTTTGATAATTTTATTAATTGCTCTACCCATTTCTCAATTAGGTTTTTCAAACTTAATTACCACGCTATACCCAGTGTTTGGATTCCTTAGTCTAATATTTATTACTCAATGTATATTCTTCTATTTTTTTAAAATAAAAAAAGGATCTAAATTGTAATTATAAATCATTGAGTATATACTAAATGTAGTTAGGTATTAATATTTTTTTAACAAGGAGATAACAAAGTGAACTATTCTAATTTGCTTGAAAGTTGTAATTTATGTATAAGAAATTGTAATGTTAGCAGAACAAATGGTGAAGTTGGCTATTGCAAAGCCAATCATAACATAATTATAGCTAGAGCTGACTTGCACTTTTTTGAAGAACCCCCCATATCAAATAAGGGTGGCTCTGGTGCTGTTTTCTTTTCCCATTGCAATTTAAGCTGCGCTTTTTGCCAGAATCATGAAATAAGTCAAGAACATAAAGGGAAAATCATTACTATAAATAAATTAAGTGAAATATTCATTGAACTTCAGGAAAAGGGTGCAAATAATATAAATTTGGTTACCCCTACTCATTACGTTCCTCAAATAAAAGAAGCCCTTGATATAGCCAAAGAGAATGGTTTAAATATACCCATTTTATATAATACAAATGGCTATGATTCCTTAGATACAATTAAATCTCTTAAGGGTTATATAGATGTTTACTTGCCAGACTTTAAATATGTAAACAATAAATACTCTATTAAATATTCAAATGCCCCTTATTATAGTGAAAATATAATTCCTGTTATAAAAGAAATGATTAATCAAACTGGTGAATGTACCTTTGATAATGAAGGTATAATAAAGAAGGGTGTAATTATTAGACATTTAATGTTACCTGGTTTACTTTTTGATTCAAAAAAGGTTATAGATAAAATTATTCAAAACTTTGGTGATAAAGTTTATGTAAGTATAATGAATCAATATATACCATTATATAATGCAGTTAATTATCCTGAAATAAATAAAAAGCTTAACCCAAAACATTATGATTCTCTTATAGATTATGCTTCAACAAATGGAATTTACAAAGGATTCATACAAGATGTTGGCAGTGATAGTATTGACTATATTCCCAACTTTAATTACTAAAATAGTGTGGTGTCAACAAAACACCACACCACATTGAAAGCTATTTAGGATAACTAAAACTTGGAATAATAATATTCTCATTAAAATAAGGTGGATAGAATATATTATCTCCTCTAAGCTCAGCAATTTTAGTAACTCCAACATAAATATTGGATATTTGATACCAGGTAGCATAATCAACTATTCCTGTCTGTGGTAAATTAAATATACTTTGAAATACCTTTACAGAATTTGCTGTGGCAACTCCATACATACTATCAACTGCTAGTTTAGGTATTAGTGGATAATTTTCTGCTATCCTATTTAAAAATTCCTGTATCGTTTTAACTGGTGCACCAGTAGACCCTATTGTAAGCTCATATCCTGGGTATGAAGATGGACTTCCCTTAACACTTTCTGCTGTATTAAGTTCAATATCTCCACCATAATAGTGAGTTAATATCTCATAAGGTACCTTCCCCTGATCTCCTAAATACTTGCTTCCCCATTGACTTAACCATTCTGGACAAGATACATTCTTTCCATCACAGTACTGTGTTAATAATGGTTGTTTTCTTCCAAACCTTTTTATATAAGTAGAGAAAATCTCATCAACCACCCTACTAATATTGTCATAAATATTTCTTCCATAATTAAAAGCATGATCATATGCTGTAGAGCTTGTTATATCAAAATTCTTCCCCTTCCCTCTATACCACTCTGTGTATATTCTATTTAAAGTAAAGGAAATAATGCAATATATATTTGCCCTTATTGTTGTTTCTGGCCAAGTTGAATATATTTCACATGAGGCTACATTTTTAAGATATTCTTTATATAACACCTTATAATTTGGAGCATTATCATCATTAGGGCTCCCCTGATGAACTGTTATGAATTCTGGAACTACTGGCATTGGTAAAACAACCCCACTAGATGGTTGTGGCAATGGTTTTTCAGCACTTTCAGGAATCTTACTTGGGAAATTGCCACTTAATGTATTGGGTAAGACTATTATTGTGTCCTGTTGTCTATTAGTAAATTTATTTTCTACCAATCTAGCTTGTTGAAGTGCTACCCTTTCTGGAAATACTTGAACACCCTTTACAAAAAAATCTTGAAATCCATCTCTTTGAACTGTTACATCATATCTTCTATAAGGAATATTATCTGTAGGGTTTTGTGAATATTCAAGAGGTTCAGAGTCTAATTCCATTTCAAAAGATAATCCAGAAGAGTCTGTAGTTAGCGTTTTAGGATCTATTTGAATCTCTTCATTTTCAGAAGAATTTACTGTTATCTTGCAATTGTCTACAGGAACAAAACTATCATCTTTAAAGCACTGAACTCTCAATCTTCCAATATTTGCCATATACATCTCCAAATAAATTACTTACCCTTTATTGTATGAAAGATTTATCTTATTGTGCTTATTATTTATCATTAATTCTTACAAAAAGTTTATTTATATAATATCCATCCCTATAAGATTTACCCCTTATAATCTTTAGACTATCCTCTAATATCTTCATTGAGTCATATAAACAAACCTCCCCATATCCAAAACTTGGATCTGGATAAATAATATCTCTTCTATCTCTTTTTGCTCCACTAATTAAATAATACTTTAATCTATCACCATATAAAAAGATATCTTTTTTCTTTAAAATTCCCCATTCCATCATTAATGCTGCAACACCACTTATATGTGGTGCTGCCATAGATGTTCCACTTTTAATATCATATGATCCATTTGGAGCTACTGATAATATTCCTTCTCCTGGAGCCACTATATCTGGTTTTGAATTGTTATAATATAATATTCTTCCCCTACCACTAAAGGGAGAACTGTTTCTAGTTAAATAATTATAGCTACCTACGGATATAACACCATTAACTGTTGCAGGAATTCCAAGTGTGTTATAAACTGTTGGATTTAAAAACTTTGTACTTTCATTTAAACCTTCTGAAATTGGAAGCCACATATCGAAAATACCATCATATTCATTAGTTACCCTAATTATTATTTGCCATTGTCCCGGAATAATAAAATTTCCCTGACTAATTAATGAAATACCTATTTCTCCATTAATATCAAAAGGTCTAGGACCAGTATTATATATCTGATAAACATTACCTGAAACAACACCAGATACATACCCCTCTTCAACAATCAAATCTCCTGTTGTTCCACCAGTTGGTGCTATTATCCTAAATGTTAATTTAGGTAGCACTGATTTATATAAATTAATAATAACTGCTGTTTCTCCTTGGGATACATTAAAACTAATTATATTTTCCTTCTTAAGGACCCCACCTATATGATGGGAGGCATTACCCTCATTTCCTGCTGCAATTACTATTGTTACTCTTTCTAATGTAGAAATTGTTTCTATATATTTTTCTAATAAACTACTGCCATTATGAGCTCCATCATTTGTACTTAAGCTTAAATTAATTACTAAGGGCATTCTTAATTCATTTGCCCTATCAACTAAGAATTTTATACCCTTCATAATATTAGAACTAAGAGAAAATAACCCCCTACTACTTTTTACCATCATAATTGAGCTTCTAGGTGCTACCCCATAATTACTAGAACTTATTCTCCCTCCTGCACATGCAATTCCAGCAACATGAGTTCCATGTTCAATAACATCATAAACTGGAACTATACTATAGGGGTCATTTGCATTTAAGGCTTCATTTATGATTTTTTTATCATATACCTTATCACCTGTACTTAAATCACAAATATATTCTATTCTTGTTGTTCCATCTTCATTTCTAAAGGCATGATGTGTATAATCTATCCCTGTATCTACAAAACCAATTATAATTCCTTCACCATATAAACCATATTCATTTCTTACCTTCTCTACACAAATTGCTCTACTACTTTGTAAATCTGATAAATACAAACTTTTAGGTAATTCTAAATATTGTATTTCTTCATTATTTGATAATTCCTCTAATTTATCCATAGTTACATAGGCAATACCAAAGCCATAACCTAGATTTACGAAATCTCCACCTAATGACTCAATAAATAGACTTACTGTATTTACCTTATCTCCAAATAATATAGTAACTTCTATTTTATTATCACTAGTATTGTATAACTCTGGTTGTAAATTTAATTTACTTTGTATATCCTTTGGAATACCTCTTAAATTATTATTCAATATTTTAGAAACTCCTAAAATTAATAATATTTATTATATTCTAAAGTACTTTCTTTGATACTTCAAAGAAATTCTTTATCAACTACTGCTAATACATCCTCTAATTTAATTAACTCTTCTAATAGTTGTTTTTCAGTTATTATTAACGGTGGACATATAAATACCATGTTTTCATGAGAATATGTCATAAATCCCTTATCTTTTAATTTTCCTACAATTTTCCCCATAATCCCTTCTGAATCCTTTCCATAAGGAACTAATGCTTCTTTTGTAATCTTATCCCGTACAAGTTCAACTGCTGCAAAAAGTCCTATACTTCGAACGTCACCAACACACTTAAATTTTTCATTAAATTCTTCAAGCTTTATTTTTAACACTGCGCCAACTCTATTAACATTTTCAAGAATATTAGCCTTATTATAATAATCTACACATGCAACTCCTGCTGCACAAGCTAATGGATGTCCACTATATGTTAATCCACATGATAATAGGTTGTGGTCAAAATATTCAGCAATGTCTTTACTAACAACACATCCACCTAATGGAACATACCCACAAGTAACCCCCTTTGCAAAGGTTACAATATCAGGCTTAATATCAAAATGTTCAAAGGCAAACATTTTACCTGTTCTTCCCCATCCAGCCATAACCTCATCACAAATCATCATAATTCCAAATTCATCACAAATCTTTCTTACTCCAGGCAAATAATTCTTAGGTGGAATAATAATACCATTTGAACCTGTTATAGTTTCTAAAACAATAGCTGCAATACTTTCTGCACCTTCATAAATTATTTGTTCTCTCAACTTGTCTACATAATATTGTCCTGCTGCTTCCTGAGATTCAAACTGTATCTTTTCACGGTATATATATGGATCAAAAAACTTAACAAATCCTGGTATCCCTGGTTCTAATGGATACCTTCTTGGCTCACCAGTTAAATTACCAGCACCAAAGGTGGAACCATGATAACTCCTATATCTACTAAAAACCTTATTTCTCCCTGTAAACATTCTTGCCATTTTTATTGCATTTTCATTTGCTTCAGCACCAGCATTTGTAAAAAAAACCTTTCCCATATTATCTGGCATTAAGTTAATTATCATTTCAGCTAAATTAGCTCTAGATTCTGATACATAGCTTGGTGCTATAAAACAATATTTATCCACTTGTTCCTTAATGGCCTCTGCCATTTCCCTATTTCCAAAGCCTAAATTCATATTAACTAATTGGGATGACATATCTGAATATCTATTTCCATCATAATCCCACATATATATGCCATCAGCCTTTTCTATTGGAATTGGATTTATTCCTCCTTGCTTACTCCAAGATTGTAAGTTATATTTTTTTGACTTCTCCTTTATTTCCATACCTTTCATTTATATCCCCTCCATAAAAACAAGGGAGCTACATCATTTAGATGTAGCTCCCTTGCTATCAAAATATTTGAATTTATGTTCTTATTATATCATCTGATTATTATTAATTTAATTAAATTTATCTAATAATTTTTGTGCAAGTGCCTAAAAATTGCTATGGTGAACTATCCTATATTATATCTTTAATATAATAACAAAGTAAAAACTTCAATTTAACCTCTAAGTCAGATAAATCTAAACCAGTTATCTTATTAATTTTATTTATTTGATAATTAATAGTATTCCTATGGACAAACATCTTCCTTGCAACAACTTGAACATTACCATTATTCTCTAAGTATTCCTTTAATGTTTTCGAATATGTGCTCCCCGTTTCTGCATCATAATTTTCAATAGGTAATAACACTTCATTGTAAAACTCCTTAAGAACTTCATAATCTCGCTCCTCTACTAAAAGCTTATATATACCTAAATCATCATAATACATAATGTTCTGATTTTTGTTTATAGCAAGTTTTATAGTTTTAATAACCCTATTAAAACCATTGGATAGTTTATCTATGCCTATATCATTTGATCCTATTGCTGTTATAAACTTATTATCTTTATATGCAAAATACTGTCTATGAATTTCTGTTACAAAAGTTTTTACTTCTTCCTTTGTATAATCTGACAATAAAATTATTCTATACTTTTCATAGGAAAATAATACTGTTAAATCACTTATCCTATTTGATATCTGTTCAATATAAAATCTTAGATTAGAGTCAATTGAAGCATCTTCATTTTCATCAGTATTATATATTATCACAAATGTATAATTACCCTTCACATGAAAACATCTTCTTTCAAGCAAATTTATGTACTTACAATAATCCTCATTGTTAAATATTATATCCTTAAATATACTTATAATATCTTGTTCTACTTGTTCACTTTGTACAATCCTCTTACAAAAGTCCCTTGTTATATCAACAAGTCTAGTTTCCCAAGGTACAGTATATAGTGGAAAATCATTATCATTACAATAATCAATTACATCCTTTGGTATTTCCTTAATGTAAGGTCCTATGTTTACTACATAACCACTTACCTTTTTTTCATTTAGATTTTTAACCATATTAATTAACCAACGGTCATCAGGACATGCTATTCCTGTACTAAATACCAATTCCCCACCATGTAAAAAGGAGCTTACTTTTGTGTCTTCTAAAATATGAACCCATTGAACAACATTTTTAATTCCAGATTTACCTGCTTCAAGTTTCATTTTATATAGAATACCCGATTGTTTCATTATTTTTTCCAAAGTAATGCTCAATTTAAAGTCTACTCCTTTCTTATTACCTAAAAGGTTATTTCAATTCTGTTAATCTTACCTATAACATCAATACCCCTTAATTCTATAGTTTCAGTTAACATTGTACCTTCATTGCTAACTAATAATGCCTTTGAACCTCCAAGTATTTTAATTTGTCTTATAGCTAATTTATTACCATATTCTATAAGATAAATCCCATTATTTGAAACTTCCTTTGTTAGATTAATAAAGGCTAAATCCCCTGCCATTATTCTAAACCCTGCCATGGAATTATCTTGAACTTTTATATAAGCTACCTTGTCTATTGCAAACCCTTCTATTTTATTAGAATGTATAGGTAATTCCTTAGCTCCAAGCTTTGATTTTAATGTATAATCATATATTGGTACACTTTTCAAAACTGAGGAAAATGCATCTGTCCATACCTCTGAAGTTTCCCCTAATACCTTAGGAGTCTTTTTCCTTTCCTGTACCTTATATTCCTTTTCTTCTTTTTCAATTGCAGCATCTGTAACTACCATGCTTATTTCATTTAAATTAACATTTAAGACTTTAGATGCTTTATCAATAAAGCTTTCTTGTACTACCCTTTTGCCAATTTCAACTTCATTTATATATTTTTCAGAAACCCCAAGCTTTTTTGCTAAATTCTTTTGGGTAACTCCTGCTTTAAGTCTGGCCTCTTTAAGAGTTTCTCCTACTCTACTCAAATTTATCTTCCTTTCTTTTGTTGTTGCTTTTTTGCCCACTCTCTTTCTTCAACTAAATGCTCTAAAAGATATTCAAATGTCCATTCCTTAGATGTAGGGGTAACAACAGCCAATATAGTTCCTTTTATATTACTTCTAATATCTGTAACTCCCTTTTTAACTGAGGCATCATCATAGTTATTAAATAATAATATTTTTTCTTCTGGCAACTCCTTATTTACAACTTCAAATTTTAATCCACCTAATATATCTTTAATTTTCATTGAAGACATTTCCTTAGTTATAATTTTTATTTTATGCTTTAACCCCTCAAGTAATTTTATTTCATCCTCTGAAAGCCCATAAGCCAAAATACACTTATTATTATTTAACATACATCATCTTCCTTTACTCAATTATTTCTGGTTGATTATAGTTAACACCAAAGGTTTCAACTTCCATCTTTTTGATTACTTGATCTTCATAAGGTTTGTCTTGATAATCTGTTTTTGTGCTTACAATGTTATCAGCCACTTCAATACCTTCTATTACTTTTCCAAATGAAGCATATTGCTCATCTAAGTGTGGTGCATCTGCTACCATTATAAAAAACTGACTTCCAGCAGAATCAGGATCCATAGTTCTTGCCATAGATAAAACTCCCTTTGAGTGCTTTAATTCATTTTTAAACCCATTTCTTGAAAATTCACCTTTTATACTATATCCAGGTCCTCCTGTTCCATTACCATCAGGACAACCCCCTTGAATCATAAATCCTGGAATTACTCTATGAAACATAATTCCATCATAAAATCCTCTATTTATTAAATCAATAAAATTATTTACTGTATTTGGTGCTATTTCAGGATATAATTCTGCCTTCATAACCCCACCATCATTCATTGTTATTGTTACTATTGGATTTGTCATAAAATTTTCCACCTTTCTTTTTAACTAAATAATAAATTATTTGAAATATTTATTATTTCTTCACCTTGAAGAGAATTATAAATATTTATTTTTCCTTTTTCATCTGATTCATTTAATAGATTTTCTTTAATAAGCCTTCTTTTAAGCTCTTTGCAGGTACCAAGACCTCCGTCAATAATAGGAATTTCTGATCCAATCACTTCTGAAATAGTATCTTTAATAAAAGGATAATGTGTGCAACCTAATACTATTGCCCCTATCTCTTCCTTATTATAGTATTGGTATTTTTCCCTAATATATTCCTTCAATTTATCACTTTTATAATCTCCACCTTCTATAAACTCCACAAGTCCAACACATGGCATAGGAACTATTTTAGCTTCATCTTTAAATTTGTCAATTAAATTGTTAAGCTTTTTTTCTTGTATAGTCATAGGCGTTGCCATTATTATAATTTCCTTATTTGAATTTAACCTAACAGCTGGTTTTACAGCAGGTTCTATTCCTACTATAGGGATATCCTTATAATCCACTCTTAAACTGGCAACAGCTGCACTTGTTGCTGTATTGCAAGCTATAACCAAAGCTTTTGCACCTTTATCAAGTAAAAAACCTACAGCTTTATATGTAAGCTCTTTCACCTCTGAAACAGTTTTAGTGCCATAGGGTGCATTTATTGAATCTCCAAAATATATATAATTCTCATTTGGCATAATTTCTAGTGCTGATTTTAATACACTTAAACCACCCACTCCTGAATCAAAAAAACCTATAGGCATACTTCTTTTGTCCAAACAAATCACCCCTAATTATTTTCTCTCCTATTTATTTTATATCTTTATGTAAAATAAATCTAGTTAT
>CAMNZV010000034.1 GCA_946575275.1 uncultured Clostridium sp.
TAGGGTATCATGTGTTTAAAAATAATTATAGCCGTCATATATTCAAGCGCTTACAAGTTTTTCATCTGTTTTTATAAATTTCAAATATTTAAAAGCGCAAAAAAAAGCCCTCTATTCATATTCTGAAATAGAGGACTTTTGTAAAAACTATTTATTTATTTTTTATATTTCTTTGCTTTTTGATGATAACAAACTCTTTTGATTTTTCTTGCGAAGCAAGGGACTAGAAGCACTTTTCAGAATGAAAAGTTTAACTTCTAGGTAGCTTGCTACTGACCATAGGTCAGTATAATATTGAATTGACTTATTTGGTATTTTTTACTAAATATCGAATTAATAAAAAAACTAACCATAAACCACCTGTTATAAATGTTAAAAATAAATGCAGTAATATCTTCATAATTTCTCCCTTCTGAACTTAGATTATATAAAACACAATTGTTTATCTTACTTCTGTTTTCACTGGTTTTAGAAATGTGATTCCCGTCTGCTCTTTATATTCTTCGATTTCTGCCGTGATTATGATGTTCATACCCATATCAATCGTATCTGGTATATTTTCACCTGATAGATTCAAATCAAAAACATTGACATCCTCAAACTTAAATATTGGACCACTTGCAGTTGTTTCACTATAGTCTCCTGCGTATATTAAAATGTCATACCTGGTGTCATAATTTCCATGATTCATCATATGAGCAATATTTCCTTCAAAAACAATTGTGTTACCAATATTTTTAGAAACAAATTCCTCTATCAGCGGATCCACTTCACTCTTAACATTCATAAAATTTGCAAATTCTTCACTATTATCAACTGTAAGAGTAATACCCTGATTTTCTACAACTATATCAGTTAAATCTGACTCTGATACATCTTCTTGAACATTACTTGACTGCATTTCCTGTATTTCCTTTTGAGACTCTTTTTCATCTTCACTTAAAGTCTCTTTAGCACTAGTATTGCTCTTTTCTGGAAAAGTATGATATGTAATAAGAACCTCAACATCGTTTGGATACCATACATCTGGCGAATAATCTACATCCCCATCTACCGACACCTTCTCAACCTCTCCATCTTTTGTTAACCATCCAGTTACTAAATCATCCATTTTTTCTGTTTTAATATTTACAAATCCCTTTTCCTCAAACCTCTTTATAACCTCTTTGTAATCGTCTCCTTCATGGATAATTGACCCTGATGGAGTTTTAGCTTCTCCTGTATGGTCTACTGGTATAGGCGTTGGTCTAGTAACACTAAATATAACTATGGCAATAACTGATACACCAATAATTGCATAATTACGTTTCCAGTTCTTTTTATCTGTTAAAAAAGCAAATATTGCTCCAAATACTAAAGCTATTGCACCAAGTATTTTCTTTCTTTGTTCCTCCTGTTTTCTTTTCTCTTCTTCAACCCGTCTCTTCTCTTCATCAATTTTCTGTTGTTTTTTATCCTGTTGCTTTTCAACAAAACTTAAAACAGATTCTACTGCTCCTCTTTTATGAATATTTACAGATTCAACATTTTCAATGTGTGCATTCTGTAAACTATAGTTACTTATTGCTTTTTCAACAAAAAACGAAGTACCACAATACTTACAAGTTGCCATCTCTTTTGATGGATCCACCTCCACTTCACCACCACACTGCGTACATATTGCTGGAACTAGCTTCGACTTTTTCTCATCATTCATATTAATTAACCTCCCTAGAATATTTCACTCCCATTTATTATACACAATAAACGAATTTTCTACTATATTTTAACCTTCATGCTTGTTGATTTGTTGAAGTCATTTAAGACTTCTTCTTTGGTCTTCTTGCCTAATTTATACTCCAAAATAGATTCAGTAGGTATTGAGTCAGACATTACACCATATATTATGTCATAATCATGTTGCTTGCTACCTTTTATTCTCTATTCTATTATCAAATACAAACAACGCAAATTCATCATTGTATTTAGAGAAGTCTTTGGTCTTATATTCGCCACTTTCAAAATAATCTAGTGGTTCAAACTCATACCCTAATATAATAGGTCTATCACCTTCTGCAAGCTGTATTACCTCATTATCCACCAAGTTCCTTATAAAGCTTTCTGCTTTACCACTATCAGGAGCCAAATAAAAACCATAACCAAAGTCTAATGCATCAGATGTATCTTTATTAAAATCCACAAGAACTTTGTTTTCACAGATACTTTTCCAGTTACTGAACAAAGTGCCGTGAAACCATATATTATTTCCTAAACGTTTCTTTAACTTACTTCCAATCTCAGCCATTCTTTATCATCCTTCATGTATATGTGAGTCATATTCCAGCATACTCCTTTACTAATGGCAATATCTACAGCCCGTTGCTGTCTTATATCATTTAACCTTTATCATGCTCAAAACCGACTCCACATGGCTCGAGAGGACAGAAAGTCTGTCAAATACCCTTGGTCGTTCGTGGGAACATATCAACTAAATTCCTTACGTTTATGGGAATATATTAACTTTCTCAAAGATTCATCTAAATTTTAAACCATACTGTTTGTCTGTTTATATACATGAATCTACTTTTGTGTATGGAACAAGTCCACTTCTACCTTCACAACCTTCAACTTACATCATCCCACCACTCTCTTAATTTGATATATTTTATCTTGGAACTCAACTGAATCACCAACTCGTCTGCCTAATAGCATTTTTACTAGAGGTGGAATTATATTAGTATCACGAATATAATCTACCTCAATTTTTTTTATTTCTTCTGTCTCAATTACTTTTACTTCTACTTTTTGACCAATTGCAACATAAACCTCTTCTTCTTTATCCTCAATTTTTCCATCATCTTCATTGACCGTTTCTACAATATCATATGATGTTTCCTCCGGCTCTATCCCTTGTTTATCACCTTTGATAATAGCACAAATATTTTCAATCATCATTTCTGCAATATCATCTTCGCTTAAGCAGTCAAGTATAAAACCGCCGCCTACAGCATTTAATAATTGTAAAGAAGGTCTAATGTGTTCTCTTAGTGTAATTTGAACTCCCCCATCTTTAAAATACTTAATTCCATTAACGATACCATTTAGAATCGTAGGATTTGATGAGAAATTGTTGCTATAAAAGATATCTGATATTTTACTACTAATATCATTGCTCCCTATTATATCAAGTTTCTCAAAATGATTAGTGTTAGTTTCATCAAAGGTATTTCTTCCAACCCACCAACACTTTGCCAGTGTATTTCTATAAAGCCCAGCACGTGCACCTCCTGAAAAGAAAAAACGTGATTTTATATTAGAAACAGCTTCTTTTGGGGTTTTAGGTTGTTTGATATTATAATCCCACCTCTTCCTAACATAATTATAAAATACTGAATGACATAAACCTGCCCACAATCTCTCGTCACTTGCTTGTGATTCATTCAAAAACGAAAGATTTTTATATATAATTTTGCAGTTATTGAATTCAATATCACCGATTGACATATCAGAATCAAGATCAGAAAGTTGAAAATCTGGCACTTCCTTATATTCTATAAATGGGTCACCATCACATATTGTCCAAATCCACTTATTATCCTTCTCGGTAAAATATTTATTATATACGAAATCAATATTATCTTTAAGAATATCCAGTGCTTCTTTTTTCATGAAATATAGTTTCATTTTAGATATCCTCCTCGTCTTCCATGTTTTCAAATAATTCAGTAAACATGGATAATGCTTTGCTTAATGGTAATTCCATTGCCTCTTGAGCTAATTGAACTGATGTTTTCGATTCATCCCTTACCTCATCAATGAATTTTACACCTCGTTTTTCATAGGCTTTACTCAAAGAAATATACCAGGCTTTCCCTTGGTTTGCTTCTATACCGGTTTCCTGTTTTAACTCTTCAAATACATATACTAGGGCAGGGAAAACTATCATAGAGTTCAATATTGGTTGAAACTGATTTTTTTTACAAAAACGTGAGTATGTAGAATATTCTTGTGTACCCAAACCTATTTTAATTTGTGCTGAATCGATATTGACGTCCATAGGCTTTTCTTCAGTAGTTAATCGCTTATAAACCATAAAAATTGAACTTGCACTTGTTAATTCCTCATAATTCTTGACAATATCTAATGTTGGCAAATTCTTATATCCAAGTATACTTCCTTTTGAAAAATCAAATGAAATACCAGTATAATCATCATTCCAATCAGAATTTATATAATTATTAATACTTTCTTTAGAAATAATCAAAGCCACAATTTCTAATTTACCATATATTCTACCAACAGGAATATCTATACTTGATTGTTCAGTTATCGAATGAAGTGTTGTTCTAAATGCTGTGTTGGAACACTCAATATGGATTACATATTCTGCCTTACCATCAATAATTAGATTTCGAAGTTCATCGTTATCTAGAGTGAAGTTGAATTCAAGTTGCAAATTGTTAACACCGTTCATCCTATATTGTAGATCCACATCAAAAACAGATGAATTGTAATCATCTTTTTCTTCACTCAATACTGGGTAAGTATATAATCGTTTAGTTATGTTCATATACATTTACCTCCATAGCATAATCTCTTGAATCCACTAAAGAAAATTCAATCATTACTTTTTCATTACCTTTTAAATTTAAAAAACTTATTCCAACGGAACTGCATTCTATATTTTCACAGGCAGAAATACCAGTAGCTGATTTGACTTTAAGTTTATTCGATTTACCATTTTCACCTACAGTAACTATTTCAATGTGACCAGCTTGTACATCTCTTGGCACTTCAAAAGAAGCTCTGAATTTATTATTTACAATCTTCATAATACGAATATTTTTTAATGCTTGATGGGTATCGCCACTATATCTCTCATGAACAATATCTCGACCACCTTGAGAAGCAGTTCCTTTATGTTTATCTTTTTTTGTTCTTCGACGTTTGCCGTCTAAAATTCTTGTTGTTGGAAACCCACCTTGTCCAACATTTCCCTGCGTATCTCTACTCTTTGATTGCCCTTCACCTTCGTTACCGTGAAACAGACCTTTGGGCTTGCTTTGAGATATTACTCTTGGTTGGATTAGGATATCACCAATAGTGTTATGTAAATCTTCTTTTTTATTATCACCATGTTGGGTTGCTGATGAAGATTCTTTTTGAAGAACGCTACTAAGTCCTTCTACTTCTATTTCTTCATCACTAGAATATTCACCCAAACCTAGAATCGTATCTCTAACCCACTGTTTCAACTCATCATGATATTCTTTGGCTTGGGTTGGATTGTTTGTATACCTACCTGGGACCCATTTATCATGTGAAGGCGTTTCCATTTCTCTGAAATATTCATTTAACTCTTTTCCTTGCATTTCCAAAAGACCGGAAAAAGAAATTAAACGAGATATATTTCCTATCGTTAGCAATTTCATTCCAGAAGTTCGAGTAACAAGTACTTTTCTATTTAGCTTTTCTTCTGCATCAACGAGAACACTAAGTTTTAATGTTCCTAACCCGTGAAAATCTTTTGTAAACACCTTAGTTTCAGGGTTAGATAAAACTTTGTAATAACAATAAGTTTGTCTTATTTTGGTTTTATAACGTTCCATAAATGTGGGCAAGTTAGCATCATTTATCTTCCTAGTATTTACAGATACCACAAGTTTATTTTTATAAATTGCCATAAGGAAATTTTCTAGTAATTCGCTAATTACATCATCTTCCCATGTTGTTCTTGCATTA
Source organism: uncultured Clostridium sp. (assembly GCA_946575275.1). Classification (GTDB taxonomy): domain Bacteria; phylum Bacillota; class Clostridia; order Clostridiales; family Clostridiaceae; genus Clostridium. The sequence continues at coordinate 5,722 of CAMNZV010000034.1, forward strand.
AATCCATAGACAAAAACATCTGTACCCACTACATCTCTATTTTGCAGATTATCAAGTTCTACAATTCCTTTCACCGGTAAATTGCCACTAGTATTGCCATAATACCCAAATCCCGTAGTCATAGTATTAAGTGTATCTGTCTCATCTTCAGGAAATGAAATAAATCTTGAAACACCTTGGGCTGCTATTTCATTATTAGAATTTAATGTTCTATAAAAGACCAATCTATAATCTGAATTACAAAAAGGTGCATTTTTCCCTATTCCAAAAGCACCAGCTTTATCACCAGTCTTAGTTGCACCTCCATCAATTTTTGTTAATGCATTCCAACCATCATCACTATCTCCATAAGGATCAATTAATCCTGTAGTATTATAATCACTTATTCTAAGTACAAAAGTTTTTTCATCTTCTATTGCATTTATTGCCTTTCTTAAATATACAATTGTTTTTTCACTTTTCCGATTTGAGTAATAGTTGTATGCTTTAAGTAATTTTTCCTTATATGTTTTGTATCCAGGTATATCATTGGATTGAATTGTATAACGTTCGAATTCTACAACGACCTCCGATGAAGAACCATCTGGGATAGCATCTAAAGAATTTTGACATATTTCTCTTGCTAAAGATTGAATTTCCGTACCAGTAAACGTTTCAATACCAGCATCTGAAATACCTCTCGTTTGACCACACCCATTATTAGGGAAATTCCATTCAATATTCATTTTGTTCACCTCAATGTAACTTTATCATCTTTTTCTCCTGACCTTGAAATTTACTTTTGCAACTTTTTAGTTCTTGTTCCATGGCACAGAATATTTTTTATATCTATTTCGTCATATTCATAAGTTAACGTATTTGACCAATTGTTTTGCAAGCTAATCATATAAATTATTTTAACTGTATTGTAAATATTTTCTGTATATTTGTCAATATATCTGTGTTATTTTTAAATTATTTATTAATACGTATATATTGTAATAATGCTTATAAAATAAAAAACACCCTACATTTCTGTAAGGTTATAACTTCTGTAACCTTTCTTTTATCTTTCAACATCCACGCTTGTGCCGGATTTGAACTCCACCATGAATTTCTCCTCATAAACCGTTACCTTTTCAACCATTCGCCTCACAAGGAATTCATCGTATTCTTCTATCTGCTCCATCTGCTCTGTAAGGAACTCTTGCATCTCGGCAATTCGCTGTTTCAAACCTTCTCTTTCCGCATTCTCTGCCATAGCATTCTGCTTTAGTTCTCTCAGATGTTCTATCTCATCAGCAAGGTCATTATAATCCTTTTTAGCATTTGCTCGTTTCAACAGTTCCTTTTGCAATTCTTCCAGTTTGGCATTGATGCTCTCCATAGAACTTTCATCTTCCAAAGCAAGTACTGATGCAATGTTCTGCTCTAAAGCTACAAGCATATCATCCTTGCCACCAAGTGCCATATTGATAGCTTTTATTACAGCCTCTTGTAGTTCCGTTTCCCCAACTGTAAGTGCATCACAGCGTTCTGGACCATGTTCCACTCGGGTGACACATCGCCAAACAAAGGAACGCTTACCTCTGTTATTCCAAGCAATTCTACGATATATGTCACCACACTTTGGGCAATAGACAATGCTTGAAAGGGCATACTTACTGCTATAAACCCTTTTCTTTCGGTCAGCACCACTATGGAGATTAACTCTTCTTAGCATTTCCTCCTGCACCTGCATATAAAGGTCTCGGGGAATGATGGGTTCATGGCTATTTTCTACATAATACTGTGGAACGATACCGTTATTTTTAACCCGCTTTTTCGTAAGTACATCCACCGTGTATGTCTTCTGCAAAAGGGCATCACCGATGTATTTCTCATTTTTTAGGATTTTCTTTATAGTTTCTGGTCTCCATCTTGCTTTACCAGCTGCAGTTAGGATACCATCTGATTCCAAACTTTCTCCGATTTGTTTCAGGCTTGCTCCTTGCAAATACTCCAAATAAATACGTTTTACAACCTCTGCCTCAGTAGGTTCAATAATCAGATGACCTTCATCATCTTTGGTATATCCCATAAAACGATTGTGGTTCACCTGTACCTCACCATTTTGGTAACGGAACTGCAATCCCAGCTTTACGTTCTTGCTTAAGGATTCCGATTCTTGTTGGGCAAGGCTTGCCATAATTGTAAGTAGAATCTCTCCCTTAGAATCTAAGCTGTTGATATTTTCTTTTTCGAAGTATACGGAAATGTTCTTTTCCTTTAATAATCTAATGTATTTCAGGCAGTCCAGAGTATTTCTCGAAAATCTGCTTATGGACTTTGTAATAATCATGTCAATGTTGCCTGCCATACACTCTTCAATCATTCTATTAAACTCATCACGCTTTTTAGTGTTAGTACCACTTATCCCATCATCTGCAAATACACCGCCTAGTTGCCACTCTTCATTTTTTTGTATAAAATTTGTGTAGTGCTCTATCTGTGCCTCATAGCTTGTAGCTTGCTCATCACTATCGGTACTTACACGGCAATAGGCTGCAACTCTAAGCTTTGGCTTGTCTTCCATTTTTACAGTATTGCCTACTCGTCTTCGTGCTGGGATAACTGTTATGCTTTTACTCATTTTCTGCCACCACCTCACTTTCTATCAAGCCATATGCATATTTAGCTTGTTCAAAAGGGTCAGTATATTTTAACTGTACCCTTGGCATGGTAAAATGCACCATTGGCTTTGGTTTTTCCTGCTTTTTAAGTTCTCGAATTCTTCCAAGAGAACCTGCCCTTGCAATTCTCATTTCTTCAGCTTTATCAAATGTTTCTTTATCAATTATGGAAGGATAGAAATCATCGCCAAGGTAATACCTCTTTCTAAGCATCATTCCAGAACTACTATGAGATAACTTTAATCCTGCATTTTCAGCAGCTACCTTAAGTGCCAAGCCGGAAATATACCCTTTGTAAAAATTTCTAATATTTTCAGCTTGTTCTTCATCAACCACTGCTTTTCCATCTATAATTTTATATCCATAAGGTATGTGTGCCATTATTATCCCATCCTTTCCCTAAGTTCTAATCCACATTTTAATAGGAATATAATTTCCTCTCTTGAAACAACTGTAATCTTATCCACGTGGGCAATGAATACTTCATCTTCATACTCCTTCAGCATTTCACTTCCAGAAACATATTTTATTAGCTTTTCCAAAGCATCAAATTTTGTTCTATCACCACTTACTGAATGTATCAGCTTGTTTTTTTCAGTATCTAACATTTCTTTTTCCTGAATCAAGGTGTTGTTTTCACTGTTAAATAGTGCAGGTTCTAAAATGCCACTTGCCATTAGACTTGTAAGTACCTGCCTTTGTTCCATATTCTTTTCAAGCTTTGTTTCATACTCTTGTATCTGCAATAATCGATCTTTATCATTTAGTCCTTGTAAGCTGCGAAGTAGTGGTTTTAGCACTACTTCGTGTGAAAAAATCAGCTTATTCATCATGGTGGTAAAAGCAATTTCTACATCTTCTTCCCTAATAAATAGCATAGAGCATTCTTTTACATTGGATAAATGCTTTTGGCAACACCAAGCTACATATTTATTATTTCCATTTGTATGACTTCTTCGCTTAAAGATACTTCCACATTCAGAACATTTTAACTTCCCTGAAAATGGATATCTGTTTTGATACTTACCAATTCCTTTTACAATACCCTTTTCCTTCCCACGCTGATTAATTATCTCATCCACCGTTTGAAAATCTTCTCGACTAATGATAGCCTCATGGTGATTTTGAATATAATATTGGTCTTTCTCACCATAATTGGTATGTCTGTTAAAATTGTCATCTGTGTAGGTCTTTTGCAAAATAACATCTCCAACATACTTTTCATTTGATAACATTCCTCTGATAGTTGCTGAAGCCCATTTATTACCCTTTTTAGGTTTAATGCCTTTTTCATTTAATTCATCAGCAATCTTTCCTGTACCTCTACCAGCTAGTGCCTCAGCAAATATAAATTTAACAACCTTTGCTTGTTCTTTACTTACTACCATTTCTCCATCTATATAATCATATCCATAGGGTGTACTAGACATTTTATAAGTTCCGTTTTGGAATCGTCTTTGCACTGACCATTTATTATTTTCTGCAATACATACTGATTCACTTTCTGCAATTCCACTTAGGATGGATAACATTAATTCACTTTCCATTGATTCTGTATTCAAATTTTCCTTCTCAAAATAAATGTAAACCCCAATATCTACTAGCTTACGCACTAGTTCCAAACAATCTGTAGTATTCCTTGAAAATCTACTGATAGACTTTGTCACAATAAAATCTATCTTCTTTTGTTCACAGTCTTTTATTAACCTTAGAAGTTCAGTTCGTTTTTCTTTCTTTGTGCCTGATATACCCTCATCATAATAGATACCTGCAAACTCCCAGTTAGGATTTGCTTTTATATAGGTTTCGTAATGTGATTTCTGAGTTTCAAGACTTATAATTTGTTCACCACTTGTGGTAGATACCCTACAATAAGCCGCTACTCTAAGTTTAGATTTTTCAAAAGTATCCACTTTATTTTCTGGTATTTTAGTTATCTTTCTCAACGTCTCACCTCACCTTCATCACGTCACATATTACCTCTAAACCCTTTATACATCAAGGACTTAAGGGCATAATCTCAGCTAAAAAAGGGGAGAAGGTTTTACGATTTAATTCTGTTATTTTATTAAATTCATCTATACTTATAATACCTTTTTCAAACATAGATTTTAATATTTTTTCTGCTCTGAAATAATCAACCTCCTTTTGTAATTCCTCAGTTGTAATTTTTCTTTTAGAATTAGAAACATTTATTTCTTCTTCAATTACTTTTGTTACCTTCATATTTAAAACCTCCATATCTTAAAATATTGCTTGCACCTATATGCAAAAAACTGGAGGTAATCGAACCTTCTTTTATTAATGTCTACCCCCAAGGGTTGTCCCTTTAACTTCATAAG
>CAMNZV010000035.1 GCA_946575275.1 uncultured Clostridium sp.
TTTTTAATTTCTGGATTTTGTTATAGTAAAAAGTCAACATATAAGGAATATATAAATTTGAAAATAAAAAGGATATTAATACCATATATAATATTTGGTATAATAGATTTATTTCCTAGGTATTTATTCCCACAATTAATTAATGGGAATGAGAGTATTAGTGATTCTATAAAATCAATGTTATTGTATGGAGGAAAGCTTTGGTTTTTATATGCGTTGTTTATTATTTTTATGATTTATCCATTATTTGATAAATATATAAAAAGTAAATACACAGTATTTATAGTTATTTTATGTTTGGTATCATTAGAGTTAATACCAATTACAAATTTATTTTTATTAAAAACAATTATAAAATTCCTTAAGTATTTTATATTGGGAAGTTATATTAGAAAAGTTTATAATAGCAATTTAAAGGAAAAACTAAGAAAACCACAGATTTTATTGGTTAGCATTTTAACATTCATATTATCTGGTTTTTTACCAAGTATAAGTTATTTAGACTTTATCAAAGGATTGTTAGGGATTATAATGTTATATATAATATGTTGCTTTATATTAAATTATAAAATAAAATATGTTTTAAGTGATTTTGGAAAGTATTCCTTGCAATTGTACTTATTAAATGGATATATGCTAGTTATTGCAAGAGTGTTTTTTGTGAATATATTAAATATTACAGAACCATTTATACTTGTTAGTTTAATATTTATATCCAATGGAATTATTGGTATAGTATTATCAAAATATATTTTAAATAGGTTTAAGTTTACTAAATACATATCAGGAATCCCAATTAAATAAATAAAAGACTAATATATTGCTTGTTAATTGCAGTATATTAGTCTTTTTTTTAATGAAAGTGCAATTAAGTAAAACTTAAAATTTCATCTTCAGTCATTGAAGAATCACATCGTACCCTTATTTTATTATTTGTTTTAACAATAAATCCAGGAACTGTTGTTATAACATATTTATCTCTAAAGGTGTTAATATGTTTATCATAAAAGTCATCACTATCTATATAGTATATGCTTTGTTTAAAATTTTCTTTTATTAAACTTAACTTTTTAGCAAATCTTCGACAATAAGGACAAGTTTCACGGCCTATATAAATAACAACAAAGTTTTCAGCATTTAATATTTCTTCTGCTTTAGATGATGTAATTTTATTAAAGGATGAGATATCTTTTTCATAGTCACTTGTTTCAAACATATAATTCCTCCTTTTTAATTAGTATATCAAAACAAATATATTAATTCAATGTTGAAGTTTGGTGAAAAAAGTATTAATATAGACATTGTAATAAATTTCAGTTGAGGACATTATAAGTCTTATAAAAATTTATTTGAAAGGTTGGAATACTTAAGATGTCAGAAAATGAATACTTATCTAGAGGACTTAAAAATCGTCACATTCAATTATTAGCAATAGGGGGAGCTATTGGAACTGGTTTGTTTCTTGGATCAGGAAGATCTATAAGTCTAGCAGGACCATCAATTTTACTTGCATATATTATAACTGGAACAATATGTTTTTTTATAATGAGAGCTCTTGGTGAATTGCTTTTGTCAAATTTAAATTATCATTCCTTTGTAGATTTTGTGCAGGATTATTTAGGAGATAGAGCTGCCTTTATTACAGGTTGGACATATTGGTTTTGCTGGGTATCTCTTGCAATGGCTGATATTACAGCGGCAGGTCTTTATATACAATATTGGTTTCCAAGTATACCACAGTGGTTACCAAGTTTAATAGCCCTTATTATATTAGTAATAATGAATCTTACCTCTGTTAAGCTATTTGGAGAAATGGAATTTTGGTTTGCACTAATAAAAATTATAGCTATTGTTGGTCTAATTTTAGTTGGAATATTTATGATTATAGTTGGATTTTCAACAGAAGAAGGAGTATCAAGCTTTTCAAACCTTTGGAATCATGGAGGATGGTTTCCAAATGGACCTAAGGGATTTATACTATCATTCCAAATGGTTGTATTTGCATTTACAGGAATTGAACTTGTAGGACTTACAGCAGGGGAAACAGAAAATCCAGAGGTTGTAATACCAAAGGCAATTAATAATATACCAATAAGAATAATTATTTTTTATATAGGTGCCTTATTTGTTATTATGAGTATTTATCCATGGAGTGCAATAAGTGCAGATAAAAGTCCTTTTGTGCAAGTGTTTTCTGCAGTAGGCATAGTTGCAGCGGCAAGTATAGTAAATTTTGTAGTTTTAACTTCAGCAGCATCAGCATGTAACAGTGGTATTTTTAGCACAAGCCGCATGGTTTATTCTCTTGCAAATGAAGGCAATGCACCAGAATCAATGAAGAAATTAACAAAACATAAGGTACCATCTAATGCAATATTGTTTTCATCTGTTATTATATTTATTGCAGTAATCTTAGACTATATAATGCCAGAGGGTGTTTTTGTACTTATAACTAGTATATCAACATTTTGCTTTATATTTATTTGGGCAATGATAGTTATTTGTCATATGAAATATAAAAAGCAAAATCCTAAATTAGCTAGTGAAAGTAAGTTTAAAATGCCATTATATCCAATAGCTAATTATATAATACTTGGATTTTTTGCTTTTATTATTGTGGTTTTAGCCTTAAATAGCGAAACAAGAATAGCATTATTTTTCACACCTGTTTGGTTTATTGTACTAAGCTTAATTTATAATGCACTTAAAAACAAAGCTGAAGAGAATAGTGTAAATTTAAGTAAAGATGTAGAATTATAGTAATAAGGTATGCTATTATATATCTATTGGGGGTGTGGTTTTGAAAATTAGTGTTATTATACCGGTATATAATATAGAGAACTATATAGAAGATTGTGTACAAAGCATTATAAATCAAAGCTATAAAGATTTAGAGATAATATTAGTAGATGATGGTTCAAGTGATAATTCTCCTTTAATTTGTGATGAATTAGCAAAAAAAGATAATAGAATAAAGGTCATTCATAAAAAAAATGGTGGGTTAAGCTCTGCAAGAAATGCAGGAATTGAAATAGCTAAAGGTGAGTATTTTGGATTTGTAGATGGTGATGATATAGTAAATTATCAGATGTACGAGTTTATGATTAATATTGCCATAAATGAATATGCAGATATTGTTCAATGTGAATATTTGAAATTTTTAAATATATCTGAAATTGTAGATGATATCTATGATAATAAGGTTACTATATTCAATAATTTGCAGGCTATAAAAAATTTATATAGACCAGAGATTAATGTTTCATCAATTGTAACTTGGAGCAAAATATATAAAAGGGATTTGTTTAAGGATATTAGATTTCCATTAGGTAAACTACATGAGGATGAATTTACAACTTATAAACTATTTTATAAGGCTAATAAGATTGCTTATACAAATAGAAAGCTATGTTATTATAGACAAACACCAAATAGTATTATGAATTCAAACTTTAATAAAAATAGATTGGATGTATTAGAGGCTTTAGAAGAAAGACTTGATTTTATAAATAGTAATTTTAATGACAGTGAGTTAAAGGATTTATCATTAGAAAACTATTTAAACAATTGTATGAATTCATATAATTTATATAAAAATAGCCATCCAGAGGATAAAGAAACATTGAAAGCTATTCAAAATAGAGTAAAAATTAAACTTAATTTAATTAATAATTGTAGTTTAATAGGAAAAAAGAGAAACATTAGAATTAGACTATTTGCTATAAATCCCAGTATAACAGAAAAAATAAAAAAAGCTGTTGATGTTTTCATAAATAAAGGTTAGTTAATTAGGCATGTGACTGGTAATGCAGGCAGGACTTAAATAAATTAAAAATATTATTTAGTTTATTTAAGTCCTTTTTTATTTTTTGTTAATTAATCAGTGGAAAGACTTCAAAATAACACTTGACTTAGAGTTGACTTTAACATTTATAATGAAAAAAAGGAGGTGTTATTTTGAAGAAAAAAATAGGCATTGTAGGAATTTTATTAATAATAATTGTAGTGGTAGGTAGTCTTTTTTACAAAGGTTCCAAGGAAATTGTAGTTTCAGAAAAATCTGATGCAGATCTTTCCTTTGCAGTGTTATCTGACATTCATGGAAATGATGGTAAATTTAAAAATGCTGTTAATGATTTACATAGTATAAATTCTTTTATGGATGCAATGATATTAAATGGAGATACTGTAGATCAGGGAACTGATGCACAATATGATAATATGAAAGAAGCACTAAAGGACAATGAAGATAGGTTACCAAATACAATTATTAAAAATGTAGGTAATCACGAATATTATGATTATAATGATGATGAAACTTCAAGTGAAGATACCAGAAATCGTGTTAATAGGTATTTGGAGTTTGCAGGAGAGGATAAAACCTATCATGATACATGGATAAAAAATTATCATTTCATTTCTCTTGGAACTGATTATATTGGTGAGGAAAGTATACATGAAGCACGTATTTCAGATGAAGAATTTGCATGGCTAAGTGAAACTATCAAGGAGAAATATGAAAAGGGAAAACCTATATTTGTATTTTTACATCAGCCAATTGACATGAAATTTTTTAATCTATCAGTTACTGGTGTTGATAGAAATCAGGAGCTTAAGGATATTTTGCTTCAATACCCAGAGGTTATTTTATTTACCTCACATACCCATTTAACTACAGATGAAGTTGTTGACAATGAACATGAAATAACAACTATAAATACTGGATCTGTTAATAATAATTACATAGAAGATACAGGTGAGGAAAGAGGCTTTAAACTTGATAGTTCTATTAGTAATGGTATTTATATAGAAGTTCATGGAAATAAGGTTACAGCTAAATCTAGAGATTTTAAAAATAATACATGGATATATACAAGAGTGATATAATAGCCTTACAAATAAATTTAAGGAGTTATTATATGAAGTATTATTTAGCACCTATGGAGGGCATTACAGGATACATTTATAGAAATGCTTATTATAAGACATTTCACAACATTGATAAGTATTTCACCCCCTTTATTGTAGCAAATAAAGGGAGAAACCTTAAGGCTAAAGAATTAAGGGATGTATTGCCTGAAAATAATTTACCATACAATGTTATACCTCAAATTTTAACAAATAATGCAAAAGATTTTATATCTACTGCAAATAAGTTGCAAGATTTAGGTTATGGGGAAGTTAACCTAAATCTTGGATGCCCTTCAGGGACAGTTGTATCTAAAGGTAAAGGCTCAGGATTTTTAGCAAAGAAAGAGGAACTTAACATATTTTTAGAAGAAATTTTTAAATTAGATAATATTAATATTTCAATTAAAACAAGAATAGGTAAGGATGAACCAGAGGAGTTTTATCAATTATTACAAATATTTAATCAATATCCTATACATGAACTTACAATTCATCCTAGAACTCAAAGGGATTATTATAATAATAAGCCTAACATGAATATATTTGCTGAGGCAACTAAAGTATCTATAAATCCAATTTGTTATAATGGAGATATTTTTAATGTCCATGACTGTATAAATATAAAAAACAGTTTTACAAATATTAAGGCAATAATGCTTGGACGTGGAATTATTTCAAATCCAGGATTAGTTAACGAGATATTAACAGGTACAAAAATAGATAATAAAACTATTAAAATATTCCATGATGAGATTTTTAATGGATACATAGAGCTTTTAAAAGATGATAGAAATGTTTTATTTAAAATGAAGGAGATATGGGCATACATGATTAAAAGTTTTAATGATGATAAAAAAGCTTTTAAAAAAATAAAAAAGGCTCAAAAAATTATTGAATATAAACAAACTATTTCTGAAATTCTAATATAATAAATGCTGTAGTAAGTATAAAAAATTACTACAGCATTTTTTAGTGTCAATATGAATATTTACTGAATAAGTTAATAAGTAGAGTAGACTAATTATTAAAAATTTATATACAAAAGTGGGAGAAGAATATGTATGGCATTAATCTAGGCTATTTTAACTGTATAGGTAATGGTTCTAGTAGAAAAGTTTTTGACTTAGGAAATGGTTATGTAATTAAAAATGCTACTAATCTTGCAGGCATCGAACAAAATTATGAGGAATATAATATCTCAGTCTTTGATAATACAGGAATATTTGCAAATGTAATTGAGGCATATGATAAATATAAAATAATTGTTATGGAAAAAGCTAAAAGGGTTAAGAATATAAAATTTATTTATAAGTGCTACAATGTAAAAAATAGAATAGAATTTATATGTTTACCTGAAATTAATAGTTTATGTGAAAAATATGATTTAGTTATAAATGATTTGTGTAAAGATAGTAGCTGGGGAATTATTAAAGGTAGGTTAGTAATTATTGATTATGGATTTACTAAAAGGGTAAGAGAAAAATATTATCAATCATAGAATATTATCATATTTCATATATAAATATAAGAAGGGTGGGATATATATGAAATATGATAAATGGCCATTGGATTATAGGTACAAGGATTTAGAGCCTTATATTGATAGAAGAACTGTAATGATCCACTATACAAGGCACTTGCAAAGCTATGTTGATAATTTAAATAAGTTACTTAAAGGATATGAGAATTTTACAAATAACAAATCCTTAGAAGAAATTTTAGCAAAACCTTTAGAGATACCAGAGGAAATAAGGGGAGGGGTAATAAATCAAGGTGGTGGAGTATCTAACCATAATATATATTTTTCTATTTTAAGCAAGAATCCCAAAAAAACTCCAAGTGGAAAGTTCTTAAAGGCTATAAATAATAGCTTTGGAAGTGTTAACAATTTAATAGATGATCTATCAAATAAAACAATTAAGGTATTTGGAATATAATTGACTGGCAGAAGGTTGAAGACAGGTATTATATGGGCCTCTAAGTGAGGTCTTGTGTATATAAGACTAAAATTATATAATAGTGTTAATACATATATAGAAGAGGAGTTAAGGATGAATAAGGATACTTTAATTAACATATTAAAAACAAGAATTTTAGTTTTAGATGGTGCAATGGGAACCATGATACAAGGTTTTAGATTAAAAGAATCAGATTTTAGAGGAGATTTATTTAAGGATTCTTTAAAAGATTTAAAAGGTAATAATGATTTATTATCAATAACAAAACCTGATGTAATTAAAGAAATACATAGAAAGTTTTTAGAAGCAGGAGCAGATATAATTGAAACTAATACATTTAATTCCACCTCTATTTCACAGGATGATTATGATTTAGCAGATAAAGTTTATGAACTAAACTACAAGTCAGCTGTACTTGCAAAAGAAATTGCAGATGAATATACATTAAAAGAACCATCAAAACCAAGGTTTGTTGCAGGTGCAATAGGTCCAACTAACAAAACAGCATCATTATCCCCAGATGTAGAAAATCCAGGATATAGAAATATAAGTTTTGATGACTTAGTTAATTCCTATAAGGAACAAATAACAGCCTTAATGGATGGAAATATTGATTGTTTATTAATAGAAACCATTTTTGATACCTTAAATGCAAGAGCTGCTATTTTTGCAGCAAATAGGGTATTTATAGAAAAAAATAAAAGTATTCCAATTATGATTTCAGGAACTTTAACTGATAAATCAGGAAGAACTTTATCAGGACAAAAATTAGATGCCTTTGCAAAATCTATTAGAAATGAAAATGTTATTTCTATTGGATTGAACTGTTCCTTTGGTGGAGCTGAATTAATGCCATTTATTAAAGAATTATCAAAAACTCAAGATATGTACATATCAGTTTATCCAAATGCAGGACTTCCAAATATTTTAGGTGAATATGATGAAAGCCCAAGTATTACTGCTAGCTTTATAGAGGAACTTGCAAAGGAAAACCATGTAAATATAGTTGGTGGATGTTGTGGGACAACACCAGAACATATTAAAGAAATAGCAAATAAGGTTCAAGGTATTAAACCAAGGAAAATACCTAACATAAAAAAAGAAAGTATATACTGTGGACTTGAAATTGTTAAAAGTAGTAGTATAAACAATTTTATTAATATTGGAGAAAGAACAAATGTTGCAGGATCTGCCAAATTTGCAAGACTTATACGTGAGAAAAAATATGAAGAGGCTTTATCAATTGCAAAAGAACAGGTAGAAAATGGTGCTCAAATAATTGATGTTAACTTTGATGATGGGCTTTTAGATGGAAAAGAGGAAATGGAATATTTTCTAAGGCTTATAGCTTCAGAACCTGATATAGCATCAAGACCTATTATGATTGATTCTTCAAGATGGGAGGTTATAGAAGCAGGGCTAAAAAGTATCCAAGGGAAGCCTATTGTAAATTCTATATCTCTTAAAAATGGGGAAGAGGAATTTCTAGAACATGGAAAGGTTGTACGAGATTTTGGTGCAGCGGTTGTTGTAATGGCATTTGATGAAAAGGGGCAGGCAGATACCTATGAAAAGAAAATTAGTATTTGCAAAAGAGCTTATGACTTATTAACTAAAGAGATAAATTTTCCACCAGAAGATATAATTTTTGATCCTAATATTTTAACAATTGCAACTGGTATGGAAGAACATGATAATTATGCTGTAGATTACATAAATGCTGTTAAGTGGATAAAGGAAAACCTACCTTACGCTAAAGTTTCTGGTGGGGTATCTAATTTATCATTTTCTTTTAGGGGTAATAATACTATAAGAGAGGCAATGCATTCAGTATTCTTATATTATGCAATAGATGCAGGTATGGATATGGGAATTGTAAACCCTGGAATGATTCAAATATATGATGATATTCCAAAGGATTTATTAGCATTAGTTGAAGATGTAGTATTAAATAAGAATAAGGATGCAGGGGAAAAACTACTTGAAAAGGCTGAATTTTATAAAAATGATAATAATAAAGCTGAAATAAACAAGAATATATGGCGTGAAGATGGCCTAGAGGAAAGGCTTAGCTATTCTTTAGTTAAAGGTATAACAGAATTTTTAGATGAAGATTTACAGGAGGCTGTAAAAAAATATGATAGTCCCCTTGAAATTATTGAAGGTCCTTTAATGGCAGGTATGAGCAAGGTTGGAGATTTATTTGGTGATGGTAGAATGTTTTTACCACAGGTAGTTAAATCTGCTAGAGTTATGAAAAAGGCTGTTAATTTCTTACTTCCATATATAGAAGCAAATAAGAAGGAAGGGGAAACCTCAAAGGCAGGAAAAATATTAATTGCAACTGTTAAGGGGGATGTTCATGATATTGGTAAAAATATTGTTGGAGTTGTGCTTGCTTGTAATAATTTTGAAATTGTTGATTTAGGAGTTATGACACCTTGTGAACAAATAATTGAAACAGCTATAAAAGAAAAAGTTGATATAATTGGTCTAAGTGGACTTATTACACCTTCCTTAGATGAAATGATTAATGTTGCAGCAGAAATGGAGAAGAAGGGACTTAATATACCTATTTTAATTGGAGGAGCTACAACATCTAAAATGCATACTGCTTTAAAAATTGATCCAAAATATAGTGGACCTGTTATTTATGGATTTGATGCTTCTAAAACAGTTGAAATATGCAAAAATCTTCTTCAAAGTAACAGAGAAGATTTTATTAATAATACAAAGGCTGAATATAAGGTTTTAAGAGAAAGCTATAATAAGGTTGAAAGAAACATGTTATCTTTAGAAAAGGCAAGGGATAATAAGTATTTAGTTGATTGGAATAATAAAGAAATATCAAAACCTAACTTTTTAGGAATTAAAGAAATTAATAATTACAAAGTAGGAGATTTAAGAAAATATATAGATTGGACTTTTTTCTTTATTGCTTGGGAAATGAAAAAGAGATATCCTGAAATTTTAGAGGATAAAGAATACGGCATAGAGGCTAAAAAGCTACTAAGTGACGCTAATAAAATGCTAGATTTACTTGAAGAAAAATCAATAATTGAACTAAAGGGAATTATTGGGATATTCAATGCTAATTCAAATGGGGACAATATTGAAGTCTACAATGAAGAGGGAAAAATATTAACTACATTTAATTTATTTAGACAACAAAAACCTCACACTAAGGGACCTTATATTTGTTTATCTGACTTTGTTGCCCCAAAGGAAGTTTTGAAAAAAGATTATATTGGAGGCTTTGTTGTAACAGCAGGTCTTGGAGCTAAAAAGTATGAAGAAGAATTAAAGGCAAGTGGTGATGACTATAGTGCAATAATGTTAAAATTATTATGTGATAGGTTAGCTGAAGCTTTTACTGAAAAATTACATGAAGACGTAAGAAAAGAATATTATGGATATAGCAAAGAGGAAAATTTAAGTATTGAGGAAATGTTTGCTATGAAATATAGTGGTATAAGGCCAGCCTTTGGATATTCTTCTTTAATTGATCAAAGTGAAATGACAAAGTTATTTAATCTTTTAAATGTAGAGGAAACTATAGGAGTTAAACTTACAGAAAGTTTTATGATGGTTCCTGTAGCCTCTGTTAGTGGGTTATATCTAGCTTCAGATGAATCGAGGTATTTTGATGCTAATTTAATAGATAAGGATCAAGCAATAGATTATGCAAAAAGAAATGGTATATCATTGGAGCTTTTAGAAAAAAG
>CAMNZV010000036.1 GCA_946575275.1 uncultured Clostridium sp.
TACCCATGCACCGTGGCTATAGGGAGGTAATCCACCTCTAATTACTTCTAAATTAAAGGCGCCACAAGGATGCTGCTTTTTCATTGTTATGATATCCCCTAAATCAAATGACTCTACCATATTATCTACTCCCTACATTTTTAATATTTCAGTTTTAGTGTATGGAATTTTAATTTCTTCCTTGTCTAATTCTAGTTTAATTAATCGTCTTAGGTCTCTTTCCATTTTCCATTGTGATAATGGTTTACTTTTACCAACCACTCTAATTGTTACACTTGATGATGTTATTGATGTTATTCCTATTACCTCTATAGTATCTGTAACATCACTGTTGTTTTTTTGAAATTCTAGACATACTTTTTTTATAGCAATTATAGCCTTATCAACATCCTCTTCATATGCAATATCCACATCTACCATAAATCTCATATTACCCCTTGAGTGATTTGTAACTGTTGTTATTGATCCATTGGGTATAAGATGTATATCTCCATTAAAATCTCTAATTTTAGTAGTTCTAATGCCTATTGATTCTACTATACCTGAAAATACACCTAAGGTTACATGATCCCCTATGCCAAAATGATCTTCAAATAATATAAAAAATCCATTAATTATATCCTTTATTAAGTTTTGTGAGGCAAGACCAACTGTAAATGTTCCTATACCTGCCACTGCAACTGATAAATTTGAAAATAATTCACCAATTATTAATGCTATTCCTAAAAAATAAGTTGAATATTTTAATACACTTTTTAAAACAGTTCCAACAGTCTTTGCTTTTTGACTATCCATTGTAAATCTAACATTGCTTTTAATCTGCCTTTTTACAAATAAGTTAATTATTTTATTTCCAAGCCTAATAGTTATATTCATAATAATTATTATAATTATAACTCTAAAAACTTTATCTATTATATTACTAAATATTAATGTATTGAAATTAATAGGGCCAAAGTTAATATTTGTCCCTTCCTCCCCTATTATCATGGAACCAATGCTCATATTTTCACCTACTTAATGATATTAAATTCATTTTCAAACTTTTCATATATATTCTTATATTCAAATAACTTATTATTAACTATGTTCTCTATATCCTCATATCTTTTAAGCCTTGTGCAAATACCACAACTTTGGGTTACTGTGGTAGGTGTTGGCATTACTCTAAATTCAATTTCCCTATTTGTAAGTATTTTATCTGCTTCCATAGCATCATGAGTGTTTTTATATACTATAATATAATACTTCATTTTATTTAACCATCCTAAATCATATTATTATTTCACTGTTTATTATATTATAATAGTAATATAATTTAAATTATAAATTTTATTAATTTACTTTTAACTTGGAGGATACAATGAAGGTATATTTTGATAATGCAAGTACAACTTTTCCTAAACCTAAGATTGTTGCAAATTCTATTTATAATTATTTAGTTAATGTAGGTGGAAATGCAAACAGATCCTACTACTCTAATGCCCTAGAAGCTAATAGAGAATTATTATCATGTAGGGAAAAAATTGCAAATTTATTTAACTTTGAAAAATCCAGTAATGTCATATTTACAAATAACATTACAACCTCACTTAATATGCTTATAAAAGGATTATTAAATCCAAAAGATCATGTAATTTCATCTACAATGGAACATAACTCAACCTTAAGACCACTTATTGATTGTAAGGAAAACCTAAATATTGAATTATCATTAGTTGAAGCCTCAAAGACAGGATATATTTCTTCTGATGATATTCTAAAAAATATAAAATCAAATACTAAACTTGTAATTTTATCACAGGCCTCAAATGTTACAGGGTCAGTTCAAGATTTAAAGAAAATAGGATCTATCTGTAGTGAAAATAATATTTTTTTCATTATTGATACTGCACAATCTGCTGGTACTATAAAAGTAGATATGAAAGAATTAAATGCTAGTGCAATTGCCTTTACAGGTCATAAAAGTCTTTTAGGACCACAAGGTATAGGTGGTTTTATACTTACTGATAATTTAAATGATAATTGTAAACATATTATTAGTGGTGGCACTGGTAGCCTATCACATTCATTAATACAACCAGACTTTCTGCCAGATAAATTTGAAAGTGGTACTTTAAATATGCCTGGTATAATTGGTTTATCTAATTCTATTGATTTTATTAACAATGAAGGATTGACTACAATTTCAGAAAAGGTTAGATTTTTAAGAAAGAACTTATATAATGGTCTTAAAAACATAAATAATATTAATGTTTATGGTGGTGATAACAATGACCTTACCACTAGTTGTATATCAATTAATTATAAAGATGTAGATCCATCTGAATTTTCTTATTATTTAGATTTAGATGGTATTAAAACACGTTCTGGATTACATTGTGCTTCATTAGCACATAAATCTATTAACACCTTTCCTTCAGGTACAGTAAGACTTAGTCTTAGTTACTTTAATAATATTGATGAGGTAAATTATGTTTTATCAATAATTAATAAATTTAATAAATAGTATGTATATTAGTCTCCTCTTTTGTAAATAATTATGAATGAAAGGAGACTTTTTATTATGAAAGATTATTATATTGATTCAATTTTACCAAATTCTTTTTTTGAGGTTAGAGATTATTTATTCAAAGAATTATCACCAACTATTAAATCCAAAAATCATATTATTTTTATATGTATTGGTACAGATCGTACAACAGGTGCATCACTAGGTCCAATAGTAGGCTATAAACTTAAAAATCACAAAAGAGAATTTATTCATTTTTATGGTTCATTAGAAAGTCCCATTCATTTAGATAATTTGAATACTATTATGACTAATATTAAAAACAATTATGAAAACCCATATATTATTACTATTAATGCAGCATTAGGTTCATTTCATCATGTTGGTAAAATAATAATATCAAAAAACACAAATAATAATGATTCTGTAAAGATATCAATTACAGGGATTGTTAATATTAGTGGGAAATTTGAATTTATGATATTACAAAATACTAGATTATATACTGTAATGACATTAGCTGATTGTATTTCTAATGGTATATATCACTTTATACTTAAATCCTTTGGAGGTACACTATTGGAAAAGGAATATATTCATTAAAAAAACTGCTTTATTCCATTTAATTAATGAAATAAAGCAGTTCCTTAATTCTTATTTATAGATTCATTTAATACTGTAATTTCCTCTTCAGACAAATCATATCTTGAAATCCCCTTATCAACAGGTTTAGCATAAGTAGTGCTTTCTT
Source organism: uncultured Clostridium sp. (assembly GCA_946575275.1). GTDB lineage: Bacteria > Bacillota > Clostridia > Clostridiales > Clostridiaceae > Clostridium. The sequence continues at coordinate 3,264 of CAMNZV010000036.1, forward strand.
GTCTTCCATATATTCCTGTAATTATTACCCCATCATTATTACCATCTAATATTGCTATTGAAAAACTTAAATCACTTCCAACATCCTCAAATGCCTTATATCTTATAATAGAAACCTTTTGAACACAGTCCATTATTTTAGTATTCAATTCATCATTCCCTCTTATTGCCTCTTCAGATTTTTCAATTGCATCTTCTATTTTATCTAACTTTGAATTAATTAATTCTTCTAAATTTTTACCATTTGTACCTCTCATCATTCGCCTAAATCTCTTTTGCAATTTATTTACGCTACTAAATAGAGCAATTACTAATATTAATAATAAAATTACTACTACCAACATTACTAAAATTATGTATATACTATAGTTATTAATAGTGCTAAAAAAACTCTCCAATTTAAATTCATCCTCTCTCTTAACTAAACCACAAAATGTTTCACGTGAAACATTACTATAAATCTAAAAATGTTTCACGTGAAACATTTTATAAATTTATTATGTCTAATATCCTTTGTAAATCTTCTTCTGAATAATACTCTATTTCAATTTTTCCTTTATTCTTCTTGCTACTTAAACTAACCTTAGTTCCAAAATAATCTTGAAGTTTATTTTTTATATCCTTATAATAAGGGTTTAATTCTGTTTCTTTTTTAACCTCTTCCTTGTTTTTATCAGATAAATTATAGTTTCTGATTAATCTTTCAAGTTCCCTTACAGATAATTCATTATCAATTGTTTTTTGGGATAATTCATATTGAACATTGTCATCCTTTATAGATAGTAATGCCCTTCCATGTCCCTCTGACAATACACCTTCAATTAAATATTGCTTTACTCTTTCATCAAGATTAACCAATCTTATAACGTTGGTAATTGCTGTCCTAGATTTTCCTATTCTTTGGCTTAATTCCTCTTGGGTTAAATTGAATTCTGATAATAATTTTTTGTATGCCACAGCTTCTTCAATAGGATTTAGATCCTGCCTTTGTATATTTTCAATTAATGATATTTCTAAAACTTGCTTATCTGTTAAGTCCATAATAATAGCAGGAACTTCATTTATTCCAGCCATTTTGGCAGCTCTCCATCTTCTTTCACCAGCAACAATTATATATTCCATACCTGCTTTTTTAAGTATTAATGGTTGGATTATACCATGATTTTTAATAGATTCTGATAAATCATAAATCTTATCCGAATCAAAAGATTTTCTAGGTTGATCAATATTACTTTTTATTTTATTCATTGGAATTAATAATGATTCCTTTGTATTTTCATTATTATCCTCTGGAATTAAGGCACCAAGACCTTTACCTAAAGCCATTTTCTTATTCATCTATTACACCTATCCTTTTTGTCTTTCTAAAAATTCTTTGGTGAATTTTAAATAAGCATCAGCTCCCTTACATTTTTCATCATACAACATAATTGGTAACCCAAAACTTGGGGCTTCTGCTAACCTAATGTTTCTTGGTATAGTACTACTAAAAACCTTATCTTTAAAATAGTTTTGAACTTCCTTATAAACTTCATTACTAAGGTTAGTCCTAAAATCATACATTGTCATAAGGACACCCTCAATATCTAACTTAGGATTCAAGGATTTTGTAACCAATTGAATAGTATTTATAAGTTGCCCAACACCTTCTAATGCATAAAACTCACATTGTATTGGAATTAAAACAGAGTTGCTAGCAACTAAAGCATTTATAGTTAATACCCCTAACGATGGAGGACAATCTATAAAGACATAATCGTATTTATCCTTTACCTCCATTATTTTATTTAAAAGTATTTGTTCCCTATTTTCTTTGTTTATCATTTCAACTTCTGCACCTGCAAGTTCCATTGTTGATGGTGCTATATGTAAGTTATGTACTAAATCACTTTTGATTATTACATCATTTAGCTTGATATCCGAAGTTAAAACATCATACATTGAAACCTCTAAGCCCCTCTTATCTAGACCTAATCCACTGGTAGTATTTCCTTGTGGATCTATATCAATTGTTAGTACCTTATAACCCTCCATAGCTAAATAGGCACATAGATTAATATTTGTAGTTGTCTTTCCAACTCCACCCTTTTGATTAAAAACGCATACTACCTTCATTTAGCTCCGTCACAAAAAATCTACTATAATATATCTCTATAAGTTTTATATTTCCCTTAATTTTTAATATTATTAGTCCTAGTAAATTTATAACGGTTCTCACCTACCTTTCTATACTTATATTATATATATAAATTAATAATATTGAAATACTATTTATTCATATATATAATATTTCAATTATCAAAAATCACAATTTAAGTGTAACATTAAGCTCGGGGATTATAATGTCCCCGAGCTTAATATTGCTTAGATAATTGATTATTCCTTTGATTTAGGAATACTTACTGTAATCTCAATGCAATCATCTTCATCTTTAAATTTATAATTTGCTGGAATACTAAATTTATCAAATACTTGTTTTATAGTATTTACATATAATTTAGCTGGAAAAACTGATTTAACATTAGTTTTCTTGCTATTTAATTGTTTACCAGATAACTTTAAAAGTTCTTTATTAATTAACTCTTCTGTAGCTTTTACATTAAGTTTATTTTTAACTACATTTTGTATTACCCTTAATTGTAATTTTTCATTTGGCAAACTTAGAAATGCCCTTGCATGTCTTTCAGTTAATGAATTATCAATACACAATATTCTAATAGTTTCTGAAAGTTTTAATAACCTTAGTTTATTTGCAATTGTTGATTGCTTTTTTCCCATTTTAGCTGCAATCTCATCTTGAGTAAAATTATGATCAACAATTAAACTATTATAAGCTTCTGCCTCTTCAATATATGTTAAATCTTCTCTTTGTAAGTTTTCTAACAATGCAAGTTGCGCTGATTCAATGTCCGATATATCAACTATTATGCAAGGAACTTCAATAATATTAGCAATTTTAGCAGCCCTTAATCTTCTTTCTCCTGCCACTAACTCATAAATGTTTCCACAATTCCTTATTGTCAATGGTTGTAATATTCCATATTCCTTAATTGATTGTGCTAATTCATTTAAAGCTTCTTCATTAAAAAATTTTCTAGGTTGATATGTATTTGGAATAATATCTGAAACCTTTATTTTTACTATTTCATTATTCATATTTAGCCACCCTTAAACAAAATAATTTATCCTTATTTATATTAATTCTATATTTTTGTTAAATTTCCTCTTTATTACATAAATTTTATTATTAAAATCATTTTAATGGTTTTTTTGTAATGATTCCTGCTTTTCTAGGAAAATTAGAAGGAGATTTTTTTACTTTTTTTATAATTACAATATTATGTTTAAGATCAGTATCTTCTATATCAACCTCTACAATTTTACCCAACTTGCCACCTAACATTCCTATTGCATTTTTTGAAATATCTATTTCTTCATCTATAGCCGGACCCTTTAATGCAATAAATGCACCTGAAACTTTTACATAAGGTAAACAAAATTCTGATAAAACAGCCATATTGGCAACAGCTCTAGATACTGCAACATCAAATCCTTCTCTTAATTTATCATTTCTTGCTCCATCCTCAGCCCTACTATGAATTGTTGTTACATTTTTTAATCCTAATTCCTTAACTACTAAATTTAAGAAGTTAATTCTTTTATTTAGGGAATCTAATAATGTTACTTCTATATTTTCACTCATTATTGCAATTGGTATTCCAGGAAATCCTGCACCTGTACCAACATCAATTACATTTTTTGCTTCCTTAATTTCCTGACTTTCATAGACCTTCATACAATCTATAAAATGTTTTTTAATAAAATCATCATCTTCAGTAATTGCAGTTAAATTAATTTTAGTGTTCCATTCCTGAACTAATCTCATATATTTGATAAATTTTTCATGCTTATCTCTATCATACTCTAAATTCATAGAATTAGCGCAATTACTTAATAAATCATAATATTCCATTTTATCCTCCAAATCTCTAAATAAAGACTTATTTTTTATTGTAATAATGTTCTAAATATACTAATAAAACAGATATATCTGCTGGTGAAACTCCAGATATTCTTGATGCTTGCCCTATATTAATTGGGTTTATTTTGCTTAACTTTTGAACTGCCTCTACCCTAAGTCCATTAATAATTTCATAATTAATATCTGTTGGTATTTGCTTCTTTTCTATTTTTTTGAATTGACCTACTTGTTCTAATTGACTAGCAATATATCCTTCATATTTTGCTATTATATTTACTTGTTCTCCAATATCTGCAGATATATCCTTTCTGTCTAAATCAAGTGGTTTTAAGGAAAAATAGTCTAATTCTGTTCTTTTTATTAATTCATACATGCTAAGTGGCTTCTTAAGCTCTGCTGAATTTAAATTTGATAGAAATTCATTAACCTGAGCCTTATTTGTAACCTGAAGCTCCTTTAGCCTTTTAATTTCCTCATCAATTAAAGTCTTTCTATTTATAAACTTATTATATCTATCCTCTTTAACAAGACCAACCTTATATCCTATTTCAGTTAACCTAAAATCTGCATTGTCTTGTCTTAAAAGTAATCTATACTCTGCCCTAGAAGTCATCATTCTGTATGGCTCATTTGTCCCCTTAGTTACCAAATCATCAATTAAGACACCAATATAGGCATCTGATCTAGTTAATATCATCGGCTCCTTATCTTGTATCTTTAAAGCTGCATTAATACCTGCAACAATTCCCTGCCCTGCTGCTTCTTCATATCCTGAACTTCCATTTAGTTGTCCTGCTCCATAAAGACCACCTATATTTTTAAATTCCATTGTTGGTTTAAGTTGTGTTGGATCAATTGCGTCATATTCAATTGCATAAGCTGTTCTCATAAGTTCAACATTTTCAAGACCTGGTAATGTTCTTAACATTTTTACTTGAACCTCTTCTGGAAGTGATGAACTAAATCCTCCAATATACATTTCTAAAGTATCCTCACCTTCCGGTTCAATGAATATTTGGTGTTTAATCTTATCTGGAAACCTCATAACCTTATCTTCAATAGAGGGACAATATCTTGGGCCTACTCCCTTTATTGATCCATTATAAATAGGGGATCTTGATATATTTTCTCTAATTATGTTATGGGTGTTCTCATTTGTATATGTTAAATAGCATGGTAGTTGATTTCTATGGATATCACCACTCATAAATGAAAAAGGTACTATCTTATCATCTCCATTTTGTGGTATCATCTTAGAAAAATCAACTGATCTTTTATTAATTCTAGCAGGAGTACCTGTTTTAAATCTTCTTAATGAAATTCCTAAATCTAAAAGTGATTTGGATAAATCATCTGCTGGAAATAGTCCATTAGGTCCACTACTATAGCATACTTCACCAATTATAACCTTCCCCTTTAGGTAAGTTCCTGTTGCTAAAATTACCGCCCTACAGTTAAATTCAGCTCCATTTTTAGTAATTACACCAGTTATTATATTATTATTAGACTTAAGGCCTGTAACCTCTATTTGTCTTATTTGCAGATTTTCCTGTTCTTCTAATATTCTCTTCATTCTAAATTGATATTTCTTTTTATCTGCCTGTGCTCTTAATGAGTGAACTGCAGGTCCCTTAGAAGTATTAAGCATCCTAGATTGAATGAAAGTATTATCAATGTTAATACCCATTTCACCACCTAATGCATCTATTTCTCTTACTAAATGACCTTTTGCCGTTCCACCAATATTGGGGTTGCATGGCATCATAGCAATTGAATCAAGATTTATTGTACATAGTAATGTTTTTAAACCCATTCTTGCTGTTGCAAGAGCAGCTTCACAACCTGCATGACCTGCTCCCACAACAATAACATCATAATCTCCTCCAAAATAATTCATTTTTAGTATCTCTCCTACTTTCCTACGCAAAATTCGCTAAATATTTTATTAATCAAATCAACTTCAATTTCTGCACCTGTAATTTCACCTAAATGTTTAAGTGCTGCTGTTACATATATAGAAATTAAATCTAAATACTCATTTAATTGTAATCTTTCTAATGCAATATTACAATTCTCAAGGGCCCTATATAGTGCCTGTTTATGTCTACTATTTGATATAATTAAACTTTCATTATCTACCTCACCATTAAAGAATAAACTTTTTATAGAATCTTTTAACTTATCAATTCCAAAACCAGTAATTGTAGAGCTTTTAATTATATACTTGAATTCATTCAATTCATTATGAAATGAATTGACTTCTTCCTTATCTACCTTATTCAACAAAACAATTGTCTTTTTATTTTTAACACCATTAATTATTTTAATATCTTCCTCATCTAAGGAACTTGAAGAGTCTATCATTAGAATTACTAAATCTGCCTCATTTAATTTTTCCATAGATCTTTCTATTCCAATTCTTTCAACTGTATCACTAGACTCCCTAATACCTGCGGTATCAACTATTTTTATTGGTATTCCCTCTATATTTATATATTCTTCAATGACATCTCTAGTTGTTCCTGGAATATCCGTAACAATAGCTCTGTTTTCATTTAATAAAACATTTAATAAAGAAGATTTACCAACATTAGGTTTTCCAACTATAACAACATTTAATCCATCTCTAATTATTCTTCCTTCATCAGCACTCCTTAATAATTTTTCCATATGTAATTTTGCATGACTTAATTCATTTGAAATCCTAATTGGAATACTTTCATCTACTTCTTCATCGTCTTCAGTAAAATCAACTGAATATTCAATTAATGCTAAAGTGTTTAACATATTTTCTCTTAGCTTATTTATTTCCCGGGAAAGTATTCCAGAACTCTGCATAATTGCAGATTTCATAGATAAATCAGTCTTTGATTTTATTATATCCATTACTGCCTCTGCCTGACTTAAATCTATTCTCCCATTTAAAAAAGCTCTTTTTGTAAACTCTCCAGGCTCTGCAATTCTTCCGCCTACTTTAATAATTTCATTTAAAATTTTATTAGTTGCAATTATTCCACCGTGACAATTTATTTCAATAACATCCTCAGTAGTGAAGCTTTTGGGTCCCTTCATATAACTTACTATAACTTCATCTATAATCTCATTAGATTCCTCTTCAAAAATATACCCATACCTCATAGTATAACTTTTAATATCAAGAATACTTCTATTGTTTATTCCTTTAAATATCTTATTAATAATACTTAA
>CAMNZV010000037.1 GCA_946575275.1 uncultured Clostridium sp.
TTAAATATTAAAAACATATTTATTAAAATAAATAAGTATGGAGTTGGTTGTAATGCCACAAGAAATTTTAAATTATATTAGTAAAGAAGAATACACTAAAAAAACAAAGAGCTTAAAAAATGGACAAACATTATGTCTTCACAAAGATAAAAACATAAACATAGATATAATAAAAAATGGCAGAAAAATATATACAGTAATAAGTCATTTTTCAGATGAAAAGACTGCAACAGAAGCAATAACAGATATGTATAATGCTTCTAATTTGCAACTTGCTATTGTTTTAGCTTAATTCATAAAAGGGGCCTAGATATAGGTCCTTTTTTTGCAATGTAATTGTGGTTGGAAATGTAAGAAATTTAATGGAAATGGCTACTTCAATGGCAAATTATTAATTAATAACAAAAATTAAGATATCAAGTATGCTTTAGGCTTTAAGAAAGAATATAAAATATAAAAAGAGGCTAAATTAATAGCTTCTTTTTATGTTATTAGTGATAAACATTTGAAATATAATATTTATCTTTATATTTTATAATATCTATAAGAAAATCTTTTTTTAATATCCAGTTGTTTTCAGACATATTGCCATCTCCAGCCACCCATAGTGGGCTATCATTTGTATATTGAATATCATAAATGATGTCTACTGTATATGAAATATCATCTTCTTTTACAAAAAAAACATCAACTATTTTGTAATCAGTAAAGGATAAAACTGGTTTTCTATCTAATTTATTATTTTTTACATATTGCCAATTCATCATATTGCTATTAATGTAATTGTCAAATAAATCTTTTGCTATAGAAATTTTTGTTTTTTCATCAATTTCTTTTATTGAATAGGAATTTTGAGTTATTTTATTTATGTTGATATTTTTATTTAAATTCTGATTTGAATTAGAATCTTGTTTATTAATTTTAATTATTATAGCGCCTAGTACTAAATTTATAGAAATGCTTAAAATTAAAATAATAGAAAATAATTTTTTTTTCATAATCATCACCTTATATAAAAATTAAGTCCCTATTTACCATATAGGTTGATGAAGGAATATAGTTTGTTAGTGGAACGTTATATGCTGCATTAGAATGTGCAGAAACATATAATAAGGAAGCTCTTCTTTCGGTTATAATTAATGTATGAGAGAAACATTGTTTATTTTCATTATAAAGTTGTATAATATCTCCTGGATATGCTTCCCTATCTGACATATAATCACATGCATAGCCTTTTTTACAAACTAACCATTCCCAAAATTCATGAACTCTTATCCAAGCATATTGACCTTGATACCATCCACCAGAAACATAATCTTTTGGAATACCGCCACCATAACAAATACACTTTGAAACAAAATTTGTACAATCATTTCCAGAATAATCTTCGGATGAATATACATTTTTTAATGCCCAACTTACAGCACCACTTCTATCATAGGTTACTCCAGAAATAGACTGGGGAGAAACCTGTGGAGAAGAAACTGAATTTATCATCTTATCAACATAATTATCAGTGTTAGTTAATTCGTCATTTAAATTTTGAATTTGTTTTTGCATGTATGATTCATAAGAAATATTACTTGAACTTGAATTAGAATCTGCTGAAAATTCACTTTTTACACTTAATTTATTATTAATAATATTTTCAATTTCAGAAGCATTTCCTTCTAAGCTACAAATATCTCTTTCAACGACTAATTTATCATTGACGTTTTTTAAATATATAATATGACTTTCTTCATAATATGATTGTTCATCAGATGAATTATATTTACATGTAACATTATTATTTACATTGATTTTTATTAAGTCGTCCTCATAATTAATAGAATTAATTTTTATCTTTGAAGTATAATTTTCTAATTTTAGATTGTATTTTGAATTGATTTTATTTTTAAGTTTGTATTTTAAATTACTATATTGTTCCAATAAACTTCCTTTATCAATACAATCATTAGATTTAATTTGGTCTTGTTTTTCTAACTTTAGGTTGTTGTTAAAATAATTGGAAACAGTTTCATTGATGTCTAAAATATTAATAATTTGGTTAGTTACTGGATAATCTTGATTTTCATTTTTGGCATTTGTTATTGTTGTTAATGGTAATGATAGAAATAGTAACACACTTAATAGTGATGAAATTACTTTTTTCATTAACTTACTCCCTCCTTAAATTTACTTATCCTTTACAAATAGTATAATTCTACAAAAATTAATAAAATCCTTCTTTTATATAATAAAATGCTAAAATTTAAATAAATCACATAAATTTATTTTGAATTTCAAGGTAAAATCATGTGAGTTTTTAATTACACGATTAGGAATTAATCATTCTTATAATTATAATCCTGTTAATTAGATATTTACTTAATATCTTCACAGGGTTATAATTTTTTTATACCCAAAAAAAAAGAAGGTAGGTTAATTTATGAATAAAGTAGCTTTTTTATCAAGAGTTTCAACGAATGACCAACACGATAGCATCATTAATCAGGAAGAAATTTTTAATCAATGGCTGAAAAAACATCAAGATTGCGTATTATTTAAAAAATATGTTGATGAAGGTATCTCGGGGTCAAAGGGATATAAGCGACAAGCATGGTTGCAAATGCTTTCAGATGGACAAGAGGGCTTATTTGATATTTTAATAGCAAAAAGTTTCTCAAGATTTGGCCGTAATCAGACAGAAACACTTTCTGCGATAAAATTATTAATAGCACAAAACATCAGAATAATTTTTTTGGAAGATAATTTAGACAGCAAAGAAGATATGTCTAAGTTTGGCTTATTCGCTTGGCTCGCAGAACAAGAAGCCCAGAAAGGGTCAGAGCGAATAAAAATGGTATGGCAAAATTTTAACACGCTAGGCAAAGTACACGTCACAATTGAACCTCTGGGCTATACATATGATAAATCAATTAAAAATTTTATCATAAACGAAGAAGAAGTACCTGTTATCAAGGAGATTTTCAACCTGTATTTACAAGGCTTCGGATTTAATAAAATTGCACAAATACTTACAGAAAAAAATATACAAACAAAAAAAGGTGGCAAATGGGCAGGGCAAACGATTGCAACTATATTGAGGAATGATTTTTATATAGGTACATTAACACAAGGTAAAACACAAACATTAGACGTAACAATGAGAGAAAATAAAAAAATTGATAAAGAAGAATGGTTTAGACATAAAAATCATCATGAGGCAATCATTGATATTAAAATCTTCGAAAAAGTACAAGAAGAAATAAAAAAGAGGTCACATAAAGCAACAGATAGCTATAAAACAAGACATAGTAATACTGCTTTGTTTTCGTCTATACTTAAATGTAGAAATTGTGGCGCTACAATGACTATTAAAAGAAAGAAAAGAATGAAAAACTATAAGCCTTTTTATCAATGCATTGAGTACGATTTACACAGTTTGAAGTGTGGTCATCAAAGCAACCTTGTCTACGAAGATTTTCTAATCATTATAATTAAAAATAAACTAGATGAAGCTGTTAAAAATAATTATTCAGAAATAAATAAAAAACTACACGCAAAAACAAATTTAACAGATAAAAATAAGCTAAAAGTAGAATTAAAAAACATAGAAAAAAAACTCGAGGAACAAGGCAAAATAGGTAATAAGCTTGTAAATTTATTAACAAGTGGTACAATAACAGCAGAACAATTTGCACTACAAAACAATATTGTTGTAAAGCAAATCACAGAGCTAAATAACAGAAAAGAAAAAATTAAAAATGAGATAAATAAAAAAAATGACACACAAGAAAAACTGGCTGAGTTACAAGAAAATATAGAAAATTTATTAAACACAAAGAGTGAAAATTGGACAAATGCAATGATGAGAAGTATAATTGAGAAAATAGAAATCTCTACAAATGGCTTAATAGAAGTGTTTTACAAGTATATGTAGTATAACCCTAGTTTGTCAATTAAGATGTGTCTTGATTGTTTGGATCAACTGGTGGAACTACCCCAACCCCTTTTCTTGAGCGAATTGAAAATCCCTTTCTAACTACCTTAAAATCTTCATATACTCCATTTAGTTCATGTTTTAATTTATATCTGCATATGGGACATAAATCACCTTCAATTTGAACCCCAAGTTGCTTTTCAAATTGAGACCTTAAATGTTTTGGGATTAAGTGCAATGGCTCTTCATGCATTGGACAACCTTCTAAGGCATAAATAGGTGTGCAATCCTCTAATGCTCTTTTTAAGCTTTCCACTAATGAGGATTTACCTGCGCCTACAGGACCTACAAGATATAATACCTGCCTAGATTCTTCACCCTTCATTGCAGCCGAATTAAAATAATTTACTAGCTTCATTAATACCTTATCAATACCATAAAAATCTTCCTTAAAGAAACCATATTTCCTTATTGTTTCGTTTCCATATATTTTTTTAATCCTTGGATTTTCTTCTGCCTTTAATAATTCCACTCCATTATTAACAATACTTTCAAAAATTCTTTTATGAGCCAATTTAGTTATCTCTGGATTTTCTTTAACAATTTCTAAATAATCCAAAAAGCTTCCATGAAATTTTTCCTTATTTCTATTTTCTCTGTCATTTTGAATAAATTCTTTAAAGTCCATAAACACACCCTCCTTTTTATAAAATATATTCATAGACTATTGTTTTCTATGACTTAATTTTATATTATTATAATTATAAATCAGGATTTATTTATGAAGTTTTATTCGTAATAGAATTAATTGGTCTATGTACAGATATTTGTGTTATATCAAATGCAATGAAAATATGTCAAATTAATGTTGTAAATTTTTAATAATAATTTTAAAAGGTCTTATCCTAGTTTTTACTAGGTGTAAGACCTTTTAACCTATAATTAGTTGTTATTTTAATTATTTCATCACCATACTTTTCTATTTTCTTTTCTCCAATTCCTCTTATTTTTATTAAATCATCACACTTTTCAGGCAAGCTGTTAGATATTTCAATTAAGGTTGAATCTGAAAATATAATATATGGTCTAATATTTTCCCTAATCGCAATAATTCTTCTCCATTTCTTTAACAAATCAAATAATTCTTTATTTAAAATTGGATTATCTTCTTTTATTAAAAGCCTTACCTGTAGCTTTTTGTAAAGTATATCCATTGATAAGGAATTCAATGTTAACATAGAATAGGTACCTTCCTTTAGCCCTACATAGCCTTGCTTTAACAATGCTTTTATTAATGATTTAATAAATGAATTACTGTATTCTTTCATTATTCCAAAGGTTGTTATGTTATCTAATTTATATTCTATAATTTTAGGTCCTCTAACGCCCTTTAATATATCACAAATAACTGATATCCCATATTTTTCCCTTGTTCTAAAAACAGTTGCCAATATCATTTGACTTTCTCTTGTATAATCCTTAATTTCATCATTTTTTAAGCAATTACTACAATTATTGCAATATTCTCTAGTGTAATCTTCTTGAAAATAATTTATTAATATCTTCCATAAACACTTATCCTCTTCTACAAAATCTATTAATGCTTGTAGCTTTCTTAGTGCTATTTCACGTCTTTCTATTTTTGAACCCTTGTTTATTAAATACTCTACCCTTTTAATATCCTCTCTATTATAAAACAAATAACATTTAGTACTTTCTGAGTCTCTACCACCACGACCTATTTCTTGATAATATCCTTCTATATTTTTAGGTATTGTACAATGAATAATATACCTTATATTAGATTTATCTATACCCATTCCAAAGGCATTTGTACATATCATTATATTTTTTCTTTCAAATAAAAAATCCTCTTGTGAATTATTCTTTAATTCTTCACTTATGCCTCCATGATACATTGTTACATTATAACCAAAGTTAGTTAAATTATCATATAAGCTTTCTGTTTCCTTCCTTGAAAGACAATATATTATTCCAGATTCATCTTCATGATTATTAATAATATCCTTAATTCCTTCTAATTTGTCTTCTTGCTTTATAATGTTTATTTGTAAATTATCACGATTTATTTTCCCATTAAATATATAGGGTTCTTTTAGACTTAATAAATTTATGGTATCTGTCTTTACCTCTTTTGTTGCTGTAGCTGTAAAAGCTGATATAACAGGATTTGATTTTAGATTGTTTATAAATGGTCTGATATTTCTATAGCTAATCCTAAAATCATGTCCCCACTCTGAAACACAATGTGCCTCATCTATTGCTACCTGTGAAATTTCTAAGTCTTTTATTATGTCAATAAATACCCTTGAATTTAGCCTTTCTGGAGCTATATATATTAATTTATATGCTCCAAGTTCTGCCTCCTTTAAGATTTCCTTTATCTTATTATTGTCAATAGAGCTATTTATATATGCAGAATTTATTCCATTTTCCCTTAAAGAATCAACCTGATCTTTCATTAAGGATATTAAGGGTGAAATAACAAGGGTAATTCCAGGCATTATAATGGCTGGTATTTGATAACAAATTGATTTTCCACCACCTGACGGCATAATGCAAAAGGTATCTCTTTTTGATAAAATATTTGAAATTATATTTAATTGTCCTTGTCTAAAATTATTAAATCCAAAATATTTTTTTACTGCATATAGTGCCTTTTCATTATTATTCAAATAATCACCCCATTATCAAATATCTATAATTATTCACTAATATTTGCGTTTTTATACAGTTCATAAAAGTGATTTGTTGGTCCTACACCACATCCAAGCTCTATTCCATGCTCTATAGCAACAGTTACATATTCTTTAGCCTTTTTTATAGCCAGAGATAGCTCCATTCCCTTTGCAATATTAGCTGCTATTGCAGAAGATAAAGTACATCCTGTACCATGAGTATTCTTTGAGTTCAACCTTTCTTGATTAAAATATATAAAGCTATTACCGTCAAATAATAAATCCGTTGCATCATCTTTAAGGTGTCCACCCTTAATCAAAACATTTTTTGCACCCATTTCATAAAGCTTTATTGCCGCATCCTTCATTTCATCTAAATTTGTTATCTTTCCCCCTAAAAACTCTTCTGCCTCAGGCAAATTTGGAGTAATTAAGGTTGCAAGTGGAAATAATTCTTTCACTAATGTATCCTTAGCATCATTTGATAATAGCTTAAAGCCACTTTTTGATATCATAACAGTATCTAAAACTATTGGTGGCAAGTTCTTAATCCTTCTAAGAGAATTACCTATTGCCTTTATAGATTCTATTTTAGATACCATTCCTATCTTAATTCCATGAACCTTTATATCATCAAATATTACCTCTATTTGTTTGCTTATCATTTGTCCTGTAACATCCATATTATCAAAAACTCCCATAGTATTTTGGGCTGTTATTGCAGTTATTACACTCATTGCAAAAACTCCATTTGCTGATATTGCTTTTATATCTGCCTGAATACCTGCACCACCTGAAGAATCTGATCCTGCAATTGTTAATACTGTTTTCATTTATATCACCTCTAATTCATATTTTAACATATTTTTCTTCAAAAAAAGATAACCTTATCAATGAAATTGACACAGGTTATCTTTTTATATTATTAAAATGTTCTTAAAAAATATACTAAACAAATTGTTATTATTATGGCAAGGGATAATATAACCCTTGAATAAACCTTTATTTCAAAATCGTTATTTCTAATGTTTACATTATGAATATTTTTTTTAATATCATAAAATTGCTTTATAAATAATATTAATTCGGCTACTACAATTGACAAAACTGGCCAAAGCATAAATAATGCTGATATCACTAGCTTTATATTTTGATCATACACTAAAAATGAAAATATAAATACTAAAATTATATTAATAGCTAGAAATGGTGGTACAAATCTTAAAAAATCATATATTCTGTGCCAACTATCATCACTGTAGCATGCATTAACATAAAAATCATAAAAATCTTTATCGTTAATTTTTACATTAGAATTATACTTTTCAACATTTCCCTTTATTTCCTTTATCAATTCACTAACATTATCAATATCTACAGAAATCCTAATAAAACTATCTTTACTTTTAATTTTAATTTCTCCAGACATAAGTCTTATTTTAGGAAATTCAATATTAATTATATCCTTATAAGCTATGGCAATACTTTTTTCATTTTTCTTATATATTAAATTTTCATGTCCCAATAAGATGCTCATATTCTTAAACTTTTTAAAATAAAATATATATGTTAATCCTAGAATAATTAGAAATGATACTATTATTACTAATAATCCTAAGGCATACTCCATAAAAAATTCATTCTTAGATATAGAATTAATAGTTAAATAAATTACTGTACCATAAACAAGAAATAAAGTTACTACAACCCCCAATAATCCAAGTGCAGGTTTAATAGGTTCTATTAAGTGTTTCCTATATATATATGTTTTCACTCTGCCTTTTAACCCTCCTTCTTTATTTTACATGATATTACTCCATTATAGTAATAATAACATATTTTGCTTTTTTATTAAACAACAAAGGTATTACATTATTGTTAACACTTAAATACCCTATTAATACTGATAAAAACAGCTTCCACCAATAAATTCTCTTAAAATTGAATTTTCTAAGACAAATTTAAACTCAATTTCCTCAAAAAAGTATAAAAAAGACTTTAATCTAACAGCTTCATAATATACTGGGCTACTTGGTTTAATTTTTTCTAATTCTTTAAGAGCATATGGTTTTAATACTGATAGCTCATAGACTAATGTAGAATTAAACATGTCATCTGCTTCATTTTGATATATAAAAATATTTTGTCTTTCACCTTTTTTAATTGATTTCCACATTTTTAAGGTTTCTTCTGCTCCATATCCTCTTGATAAATAATCTCTAACAATCCTTCTTATTTTTCTAACATCAGTAGTTGCTATTCTATTATGATTATCTAAATTTAGTTGTGTTAATGCTGATATATATATTTTATATTTCTTATCTTCTGGGATTTCATTTGTTAAAAGTGGGTTTAATCCATGAATTCCTTCTATAATTATAACTCCATTTTTTGGTAGCTTTATTTTATTTCCAATCCAATCTCTATGTCCTGTTTTAAAATTGTAACTTGGAATTTCAACCTCTTCACCCTTTAAAAGAGCTTTTAAATTTTCATTAAAAAGTTTTAAATCCACTGAATAAATTGATTCAAAATCATAATCCCCATTTTCATCCTTTGGTGTATTCTCTCTATCTACAAAATAATCATCTAAGGACAATTTTACTGGTATAAGTCCATTTACTCTAAGCTGGATACCAAGCCTTAAGGAAAAAGTAGTTTTACCTGAAGATGATGGTCCTGCAATAAGTACAACTTTAACCCCTTGCTTTTTACATATGTTGTCTGCAATTTTGGCAATTTTCTTTTCATGAAGTGCCTCTGATGTTAATATTAATTCTTGCTTCTCCTTACTATTTATTTTTTCATTTAAACTTCCAACTTCCCCAACATTTAATATATTTAACCATTTTTCAGTTTCATAAAATACCTCTGCAAGCCTTTTTTGTTCTTTAAACTCTGGAAGGACATAAATATCCTCCTCATTAGGATTTCTAAGAACAAAGCCATGATTATATTTAATTAAATCAAAGGCCTTTATAATTCCTGTAGAATATGCCATAGGTCCATAAAAGTAATCATATCTTCCTTCTAATTCATATAAGCTAACTGTTTTAAAATCCACCTGTTTTAGCAAGTTTACTTTATCCATCATTCCATAGCCTTCAAATATTTCAATTGCTCTTTCTATTAAAACCTCATGCTTCTTTATTATAATATCTCTAGAAATAATATACTTCATCCCATCTTTTATTTTTATTATATCTTCATTGCAAAGCGGATGCTTCTTAATAATTTCTCCAAAGGTACCCTTTGATATTGAATGCTCAATCAGAATTTTTGCATCCTTAAAAATATCTAAAACAACTTTAATAAATATAAATTGAAGTGTTCTTGAATAAACCTTCCAACCTATTTCACTGCTAGCATTAATAAAATTAATATTTCCTTGCTCTAAAACAATATCTCCAAGTTCAAAATAATCACCTTTTTGTTCACATAAAATTATATCCTTATAATTATTTTTATCTACTAAATCCTTAAATGTAATTCTACTGTCC
>CAMNZV010000038.1 GCA_946575275.1 uncultured Clostridium sp.
AAAATGCAAAAGGAATACTAGGAGGAAAATGCAATTGGTAGATAAAGAAAAAGTAATTCAAGGAGTAAAACTTATTTTAGAAGGAATAGGTGAAGATACAACAAGGGAAGGACTTATTGAAACTCCAGAAAGAATTGCAAAAATGTATGAAGAAATTTTTTTTGGAATGGAAAAGGATGCAAGTGAACATTTATCTAAAACATTTCAAATTAATAGAGATGACTTAGTTTTAGAAAAAGATATTACATTTTATTCAATGTGCGAGCATCATCTAGTACCTTTTTATGGCAAAGCACATATTGCATATATACCAAATGGAAGAGTTGCAGGTCTTTCAAAACTTGCAAGAACAGTTGAGGTTTATGCTAAAAGACCACAATTACAAGAGAGATTAACATCACAAATTGCTGATGATTTAATGAAATACTTAGATGCAAAGGGTGTTATGGTTGTAATTGAAGCTGAACATATGTGTATGACAATGAGAGGTGTAAGAAAGCCAGGAACTAGCACTTCTACAACAACCTATAGAGGGTATTTTGAAGAAGATTATAATTTACGACAAGAAGTTTTCACTTTAATAAATAGATAGGAGATATTCTCTTTGGATAAAATTAATGAGATTTTTAATAATAAAAAATATAATGACTATTTAAAAAGATTAATAAAGCTTGAGGAAACTAGGGAGTTTTGTGGACATAACATAGAACACTTTTTAGCAGTATCAAGAATTGCATATATCAAGGTTTTAGAAGAGGAATTACCCTATTCTAAGGAAGTTATATATGCTATTGGATTATTACATGATATAGGCAGAGTATTAGAGTATGAAAAAAATATTCCCCATAATGAAGGTAGTGTAATAATAGCAAAAGAAATATTAAAAGAAACTTCCTATACTAATCAGGAAAAAGATGTTATTTTAAAGGCTATATATTCTCATAGAAAAGAAGTAGAAGAAGATACCTTAGCAAAAATAATATATTTAAGTGATAAACTATCAAGAAATTGCTTTAACTGCAAGGCAGAGGATAAGTGTTATTGGTCAAAGGATAAAAAGAATTTTAATAGTTCATATTAGAAAGGTAGATTAAAATGAAAATTGGAAATAAGGAATTTAATATAGGAGAAAGAACTTACATAATGGGTATTTTAAACATAACACCAGATTCCTTCTCAGATGGTGGTAAATATAATACCATAGACTTAGCAATAGAAAAGGCTAGACAGCTTATTTTAGATGGGGCAGATATATTAGATATTGGTGGTGAGTCTACTAGACCCAATTTTGAAAGGGTAGATGCAAAGGATGAAATAAAAAGGGTAATTCCAGTTATTGAAGCTATTAAAAAAGAATTTAATATCCCAATTTCAATAGATACCTATAAAGGGGAAACAGCAGAGGCTGCAATTAATTCTGGTGCCAATATTATAAATGATATATGGGGATTTAAAATGGATGACAATATATCAAAGATTGCAGCTAAATACAATGTTCCAGTTGTTTTAATGCATAACAGGGAGAACATACCCTATAGCAATTTAATGAAGGATGTAATGTTTGATTTAATTACAAGTATAAATATTGCATTAGATAATGGAGTAAAAAGGGAAAATA
This sequence comes from uncultured Clostridium sp., assembly GCA_946575275.1. GTDB lineage: Bacteria > Bacillota > Clostridia > Clostridiales > Clostridiaceae > Clostridium. The sequence goes on from CAMNZV010000038.1 coordinate 1,619, forward strand.
TAATTTTAGATCCAGGAATAGGATTTGCAAAAACCTACGAGGAAAACCTACAAGTTTTAAATAATTTAGAAGTTATTAAATCCTTAGAATTACCAATTTTACTTGGAACATCAAGAAAGTCAGTAATAGGATTAACCTTAGATCTTCCTACAGAAGAAAGAATTGAGGGAACTTTAAGTACAACAGTCCTTGGTATTATGAAGGGTGCTGATTTTATTAGGGTTCATGATGTATTAGAGAATAAAAGAGCAGCCATTATGACAGATAAAATTCTTAGTGCAAGATAAGGGAGAAATATGGATAAAATATATATAAAAGATTTAGAGATATTTGCAAATCATGGTGTATTTAATGAGGAAAAGACCTTAGGACAAAAATTCATTTTAAATATAGAAGTATCTTTGTCCTTAAGAGAAGCAGCCAAAACAACAAACCTAACTAAATCAATAAATTATGGTGAGTTATGTCACAATATTGAAAAGGAATTTACAAGTAAGACCTTTGACTTAATAGAATCAGCAGCAGAAAATTTAGCAGAATATATTTTACTTAAGTATACATTGGCAAGCAGTGTTAAAATAAAGTTAAAGAAGCCTTGGGCACCTATTTTAAGACACTTAGAATATGCAGCAATTGAAATTAAACGAAGCAAACATGAAGCTTATATTTCAATTGGAAGCAATGTAGGAGATAGGGAAAAAAACTTAAGAGAAGCAATTGAACTATTAAAAGAAAATAAACTAATAACAATTGAAAAAATATCATCATTTATAAATACAAAACCATGGGGATTAGAGGATCAGGATGATTTCTTAAATGGTGCAATTAAAATAAAAACACTACTTAGTCATTATGAACTTATGGATGAGCTTTTAAAAATAGAAGAAAAAATGAAAAGGGAGAGAATTATAAAATGGGGGCCAAGGAATATAGATTTAGACATAATATTTTTTGATAATCTTGTAACCTCTGATGAACATATTATATTGCCCCATCCAAGAATGGAGGAAAGGGAATTTGTACTAATGCCACTTTGTGAAATAGCGCCATACAAAATCCATCCTATTTTAAATAAAAGGGTATTTAGATTACTAGAAGAAATTAATAACAATTAATATTATCTTCTATAAATATCCCTATATTGTACATGAACACAAAAATTATATAAATTATATCTAACAGGGATGTTATTCATTAGAATAATATCCTTTTGATATTTACCATCCCAAGGGTTTATAGTAATAATATTCTTATCATAAATTTTAATAAGATACTTTTCATTATTAATAACAATTCTAATTTGATAAATTTCAGTTTCCGGTAAATCAATAGAATCTTGATAATTATCAGGTGTTAAAGAGTCTAAAAAATATTTAATTACTATTTTTTCACTATCATCAATATTAATGCTTTTATGCATGTTCTTATCAAAAATATCAATAGTGTAATCTTCATTATTAATAAGTTTAGATTTTATTAAATTTGTATAATAATTATTATTAGGTTTACTGTCAAAATGTATGTATTTAGGATCATCTAAACCGCACCCTTCAAATAAAAATATAAAAACTATTAAAGTTGATGCTAATAATTTTTTCATATTTGCCTCCATTTATATATTTCATACTTATAATTTATTCTGTTTAAAATAAAATATGAAAAATATTGTGATAATTAAACATTTATTATAGTAATAATAAGTATCAAGTATAATGGGGGAGAAACATGCTACTAGTTGGGACAGTTGGACCTAATACTAAAGATAAGGGAATACTTAGAGAAATAATTGATGAGGGCATAAATACATTAAGATTTAATTTTTCACATGGGGACATAAATGAATTTAATGATATTTTAAAAAATGCAAGAGAGATAAAAAAAGATATACATATAATGCAAGATTTATCAGGAAGTAAAATTAGGGTTTCTAAAAAACTGCAATACATTTACAAATTATATAACAATGAAGATGTGATTTTTTGTGGATATGATAATTATGAAAATTCATCAAATCATAAGAAAATAATTCCTTTAAATATTTCAATTAAAGAACTTTTACGGGGTAACTATAAGGAATTAACAATGAAGGATGGAACAATAAAATTTAAAATTGTATCTAAAAGTAAAGATTATTTAATTGCAAAGGTTGTTAAAGGGGGAATAGTTAGGGCTGAAAAAGGCTGTAATATTAAAAATTTTGACAGGAGTAATAAATCCTTATCAATTAAGGATAAGGAGGATATGTTATGGGCAATAGAAAATAAAGTAGAAATCATTTGTCAGTCCTATGTTGAAAAGAAGGAAGATATTATAGAGGTTAAAAACTATTTAAATGAAATAAATAAGCATAGTGATTATAATCCTAAAATTTGGGCTAAGGTTGAAAGTAAATTAGGGGTTAAAAACATAATGGAAATTACAAATGAAGCTGATGGAATTGTTGTAGGTCGTGGAGATTTAATTCCTGAAACTTCTTTAATTACAGCTCCCATTTATGAGGATAAGATAATAATATGTGCTGTAAACAATAAAAAGGATATTATTATAGCAACTCATATTTTAGATAGTATGAAGGATGGTACAATACCACAATTACCAGAGGTTGTTTCTATATTTAACTATATCAATAGGGGAATAAAAGGTTTTATGCTAGCTGGAGAAACTTCAGTTGGAAAAGCCCCAATAAAAACTGTTAAATTTATAAAAAAGGTTGTAGATTATTATGAAAAGGTGTAAGGTTATACCTTTTATGTGGGTTGCTATTGGCATATGTATACTTTATTTACTTTATAAAACCATTCAAATCTTTTTTTATTAGGAATATGCATAAACCTCTAATTATTGGCAATACTAAAGGTATAGTAGCAAATTTGGAGGTTTTTATGTTTTATTTAAAAAAGGCAATATACTTTGTAACAGCTTTAATTATAGTTTATTATATTTATGCAATTTCTGTATTGCTTTTAAAAGTAGGCTTTAAAAGTGCATCTAAGGAATTTTTTTTCTTAAGTTTAAGTATTTATTTACTTATTCCAGTTATTAAAGGAATTAAATATAGAAAAATTATTACCGATGATTTAATACTAAGCTATAGGATAAATAAAATATTAAAAAAAATAAACTTTAAAAATATAACTAAAATACAAGATGTTACAATAAAAAATACTAGAGGTGAGACAGAACTACCTTGTATAATTACAACAGATAATGGGATTTATAATATTTATTTTTGTAACTATAAGGGAAGGTATTTAATTTCAGATGATAATAATTGGTTTCTAAAGGATAACAAATCCCAATTAACAAAGGTAGAATCACCTATTAATTATATTAAAGAAAATCGTAATGTTTTAAGGGAGAACTTCAATGAAGAGGAAATAATAGATGTAATTATAATGACAGATTTTTTTTCAAATGTTATTGAAAAAGATAATTCAACAGTACCAATAATAAAAATAAATGAATTACCTGCTTTTATAGAAGATTATGAAGGGGAAGATATCTTTAAAGAAGAGAATATCTACGATAAATTGTATCCAATCATATATAAAGAAAAGGATTTGTCAAATAATCTAAAAATATATAATAAATATTTAGATAATGTATGGCAGTATAGAAGTCGATTTACTTTTATTTGCTTTTCAATAATGTTTTATATTTTTAGGGTAATTGGAATTTAATTATGTAACCAATTACCCTATAAATAGACTTATTCGTATTTAAATTTAATAGATATTTCTTTGATTTCTCCTTTAGAATTCTTTCTAATTGAGAAATGTTTAATATCAGCACAATCTGTGGTTAATTGGTGATTTAATTCAGTAATAGTAGCCTTAGTATTTTTAATGATACCACCATCTTCTACAACTGTAAATCTTGACTTCCTACAAGTTGTTTCATTATTGTCATCATCAATGACTACATAATATTCAACAGCTTCATCAATTACCGCATATTCTTTTCCAAGAGTTAGACTAGAACATAAATTATTATCAATACATTTCAATTTCATTTTTTTACCTCCAATAGATAATAGAATATTATTTTCAATTATATTCTACACAAAAATTAGGAAAAAGTAAAACATTTAATAAAGTTTTGAAAACATTTAACTTAGTTATTTTACTTACTATATTCATTATACTCTTCTATAATATGTTTTTTGCTTTTAAAACCTAAATTTACAAACAGAGAAGACTTAATTAATATATCAGGAATGTTTTTTGACTTCATTTCTTTAAATTCTATTATATCCAACTTTAGTTTTTCAATACCTACCATTTCAAAATCGAAATCAATAGGCTTCTTAGCTATTAAATCTGTTGATATATGAACTAGTTCTGGAATAGTACCAGATTTATAAGACTTAACAACAATATTTTTATATTTTTCAACAAAAGAATATTTATAATTAATTCTACTTAACATTTTAAGTTGACCTAGGCTTAAGGGAACTTGTCTTAATATTTTTCTTCTTAAATTAATTTTTTTATATTTTAAATCATTATTTTTACAAATACCAATATCATCAAAGGCTAAAATTAAATAGGGGATATTTTCTTCAATTAGTATTGGATAAAAAATATTATATTTATCAGTAAAATTATCAGTTTCTTTAGTTACAACCTTTATATTTTCATACATATTTTCTATTTTATCAATTAATTCTGTAAATCCAACTAAAGTACTATTATCTTCTAAGGTTAATACAAGAACCCTTAGTTTTAAGGTTAAAGCTAGATAATCAAGTAACTTAATTGAATCTATTGTACCATCTAAGAAGATAGCACAATCATATTTTAGGTTTGGAGAATTCTTAATTTCATCTATTTCTGGAGTTTTATATAAAAAGTTATCTATTAAATTATTATTAGCACATATAGGGCATAATTTGTTTGAATCAAGTTCAAGTCCAGGTAAAGCATAATCATTTAAGCCACATTTTTCACAAAAATGTGCTTCCCTTAAGGTTTTGGGATAGTATATATAATCTTTTTTATCTACAATAATATTATTTGCTATTAATTCCTTAACTTTTTTTGTGATTTTATAAGTAGATAGCTCATAATAGCCATTCATATAGGAAACAGTTTCAATATCCATTTTGGATAGTTTAATTTTATTATTAAAAGTATTTGGTGCTTTTCTAAAGCCATAATAATATAAATAGTTTCCTTCTACCTTCCATCTATTTTGTAAAATTGGACGCATATTAAAGTCCCCTTTATTTTTTTTTCTCTAATTATACCACTTTGATTGGAAATTGGATTACAAAAGTATTAAGAAATATAAAAAGGACTGTAACTTAGTCACAAAAGTATTGTTATAAGTTTAATATAATGGTTTCATAAGGTATAATTAAACTAAATAATAAAGCTTTTGGAAAAGGAGTTATTCTCATGAAGACAAATATAGATAATTTGTATAAGGTTTATCCTGTTTTAGAAAAAATAAATGATATGAATGAGGGTATAATTTCAAATAGTGGTGTATTTAGAAAAATATATGCAGATGAGTTTGTAGTTTCAAAATCAAAAGAAAAATGTAATGGAATTTTATTTGTAATTAAGGGCAACATTAAAATACAAAAGATTAATGTAATGGGAGAAGAAACTTATCTTTATAATATTCAATCAGGGGAGTTTTGTCATGAAGTATTAAATTGTATAGAAGATTTAGAATCCTTAAATATTATTGGAAGAGCCCTTCAAGATTCCCTAATATTTATACTTCCATTTTCAATATTGAAAAATTATCTTTTAAAGGATATTGATTTTTTAATGTATATATATAAAGACATTCACAATAAATTCAATGGAATAATTGAACACAAAGAAAATCTTATTCATGAAGCTGTAGAAAATAGACTAATTAAATTATTGATAAATAAGGGGTCTAACATTATTTATGGAACTCATAGTGATTTAGCTTTTGAAATTGATACTGCAAGAGAGGTAGTTAGTAGAAAATTAAAAAACATTGAAAAATTAGGATATATAAAATTAGAAAGAGGGAAAATAACAATAATAAGAAATTTAAAAGAGGTAACATAGGGAGGAAATAAAAATGAGTAGAAATAAAAAAATAAATGTAAATGATATTGATAAATTATTAGGAAAGATAGATCTAATAGACATTAGGGAAAAATATGAATATTCAGCTGGAAGCTTAAATACTGCAAAAAATATTCCAATGGGTGAATTAGTAAATAATGTAGAAGATTATTTAAGTTTTGACAAGGAATATTACATTATGTGTCAATCAGGTGGAAGAAGTCAAAGAGTATGTAATGTCCTTGAAAGTGAAGGATATAAGGTTATAGATGTTGTAGGTGGATATGGTTCTTATGCAGGAACTAAAAGAAATAAATAGGAGGGAAAATTATGAAAAAGAAAATATTAATAGTAGGTGGAGTTGCAGGTGGTGCCTCAGCTGCAGCTAGAATCAGAAGGCTAAGTGAAGAAGATGAAATAATTATGTTTGAAAGGGGACCTCACGTTTCTTTCTCTAACTGTTCATTACCATATCATTTAAGTGGAATAGTAAAAGAGGCTGATAATCTTGTTTTAATGAGTCCTCAAAAATTTTTATCTCAATACAATATTTTAGCAAAAGTAAATAGTGAAGTATTAAGTATTAATAGAGAAAAAAAATATGTTACAGTTAAAAATATTATAACAGAGGAAGTATATGAAGAGTCTTATGATAAGCTTATTTTATCACCAGGAGCAAAGCCAATAGTTCCAAACTTTGAAAATAGTAGTAAGGTTGATATTTTTACAATTAGAAATGTTAAGGATATTGATACATTAAATCAATATATTAAAGCTAAAAATAAAAAAGAAATTGCAGTAATTGGTGGAGGATTTATTGGTATTGAAGCTGCTGAAAATTTAAAAATGGCAGGGTATAATGTAACAATTATTGAGGCATTTAACCAAATATTAAAGCCTTTTGACTATGACATGGTACAAATATTAAATAAAGAAATTTATGACAAGGGAATTAATTTAATATTAAATGACAAGGTAGAAAGATTTGATGAAAATAAGGTTATACTATCTTCAGGAAAAGAAATCAAAGCAGAAGCTGTTGTTATGGCAATAGGTGTATCTCCTGATATAACCTTAGCAAAAGAGGCAAATTTAGAAATTGGTGAAACAGGTGCAATAAAGGTAGATAAAAATTATAGAACAAATGATGAAAATATTTACGCTGTAGGAGATGCAATTGAGGTATATAATTCCCTTACACATTCAATGAATAAATTATCTCTTGCAGGACCTGCATTAAAGCAAGCTAGATCTGTTGCAAATCATATTAATGGAAAGGAAACAATAAATAAAGGCTATATTGGATCCTCTGCAATAAAGGTATTTGATTATAATGGTGCAGCAACTGGTATAAGTGAAGGATTAATAAAAGCTCAAAATTTAAATATTAATTATGATATAGTAAGAGTTATATTAACAGATAAGGTATCTATTATGCCAAATGCATCTCCAATGCATTTAAAATTGCTATTTGAAAAACCAACAGGAAAAATTTTAGGAGCACAGGCAATAGGAAAAGGTGATGTAACAAAGAGAATTGATGTTATAGCTACAGCAATAAAATTTGGTGGTACCTTAGAGGACCTTCAGGATTTAGAATTAAGCTATGCACCACCATTTTCAACTGCAAAGGATGTGGTAAACTATGCAGGTTATGTTGGATATAATTTATTAAATGAAGAATACAAGCAAGTTAATGTAGATAAGGTTCGTAACCTTGTATTAAATAATGCCTTTATAGTAGATGTTAGAGAAAAAAATGAATATAATAATGGTCATATTAAAAATTCAATTAATATTCCACTTAGTGAAATTAGAGGAAGATTAGATGAAATTCCAAAAGATAAACCAGTATACCTACATTGTAGAACAGGTCAAAGAAGTTATAATGCCACATTAATACTACAAAATTTAGGGTACAAAAATGTAATTAATATAACTGGAAGCTTTTTAGGATTATCCTTTTATGAATTCTTTGATGATGTGACATTAAATAGAGAGAGTATATTAACTGAATATAATTTTAGATAAATGAATTGATTAGGAAGAAGGGGTAAAAATTAGATTTTACCTTCTTTTTTTTATGTGGTAGTATCAAAAATAGTACCAAAACAATAAAAAACTCTTCCACAAGCCCCCTAATGCAAGTGAAAGAGTAATTCTTCATAAGTGTTGGTGCCGCTGGTGGGAGTCGAACCCACACGGTTTCCCGCGCGATTTTGAGTCGCGTGCGTCTGCCATTCCGCCACAGCGGCGCTAATAAAACAACGAATTTATAATATCACAATAATTATTATAAAACAAGTAGAAATTTTAAGAAAA
>CAMNZV010000039.1 GCA_946575275.1 uncultured Clostridium sp.
ACTTTCCTTTATAATAGCTAGAAAATTAGTTTCACCAATTAATAAATTAAAAAATTCTGTGGAAAAAACAGCTGATTTTGATTTCACTCAGGATGAAAATTATGATAATATCCTGTTAAGAAAAGATGAAATTGGACAAATAAGTAGAAGTTTTATGGTAATGAGGGATAATATAAGAGGAATTATTGAAGAAATAGATAAGGCTTCTGAAAATATTTCAAAAAACGTTATTATTCTTAAGGATGTTACTAATACTGTTAATGAAAATTCAACAGATAATTCTGCAACTACAGAAGAACTATCAGCTGGAATGGATGAAACTGCACAAACTACAAACTATATAAATTCTAATATTTCATCTGTTGAAGATAAGGTGTCTGATATTAATAAATTAATCGATACTTCTATGGAGCTTTCTGAGGAAATCCTTTTACGTGCTCAAAAAATTGAAGAAACAATAAATGATAAAAGAGTTAGTACAAAAAACTTATGGTTACATATTAAAGATAGTAATGAAATAGCAATTGAACAAGCTAAAGCTGTTAATAAGATAAATACCCTTGCAGATGCTATTATGGATATAGCTGGACAAACTAGTATGCTTGCCTTAAATGCTTCAATTGAAGCTGCTAGAGCTGGTGATGCTGGCAAAGGATTTGCTGTTGTTGCTACAGAAATATCAAATTTAGCAAATCAATCTTCAAATACTGTACAGGGCATTACCGAATTAGTTAATGAAGTAAATAATGCTGTTGAACGTATGACTGATAGCATGAACCAAACCTTAGAATTTTTTGATTCTAACATTAATGCAGATTATGATGCTTTTGCTACCATAGGAAAACAATATAGTAGTGATGCAAATATATTTGAAGAAAATACGGTATCTATAAACCAATCAATTAATACACTTTCAAATACAATACAGGATATTTCAAAATCTATTTACGGTATGAATTTAACAATTAAAAATTCATCTATTGGAATAAGAGATATTGCTGAAAAAACCTCTGATATTGTAACTAAAACCAATGAAACTTATACTGTTGTTGAAGAAAGTGTTAGTTATTCTGAAAAACTTAAAAATATAGTAAGTAAATTCAAATTATAATTTCATTCACAAAAAGCCCTCTAGAGGGCTTTTTTTCTTAAGAATAATATGATTTATTATATAATTCTTTTATTTCACTTATTAATGGATATCTTGGATTTGCACCTGTACACTGATCATCAAAGGCTTGTTCTGACATATCATCTAAAGTATCTTGAAATATACCTTCATTTATACCTGCCTCCTTAATACTACTTGGTAGATTTATAGCACCTTGTAATTCTTTTATTGCCTTTATTAATAATTCTACTTTTTCATTATCAGAGCTTCCCCCTAAATTTAGATAATCGGCAATTCTTCCATATCTCCATGCTGAATTTGGATATTTGTATTGAGCAAAGGCTGCTTGTTTTGTTGGTGCCTCTGTGGCATTAAATTTTATTACTTCATTTATTAATAATGAATTTGCTACTCCATGAGGTAAATGATGAAAAGCTCCAAGCTTATGTGCCATTGAATGGCATACACCTAAAAATGCATTGGCAAAAGCCATTCCAGCCATAGATGATGCATGTGCCATTTTTTCTCTTGCCTTTACATTTGTTGTTCCCTCATTATATGCAATGGGTAAGTACTTAAAAATAAGTCTTATTGATTCTAAAGCTAACCCATTTGTATATTCAGATGCCATCGTTGATACATAGGCTTCTATAGAATGGACTAATGCATCAATTCCAGAGGATGCAGTAAGTGATTTTGGCATAGTCATCATAAGCTTTGCATCAACTATTGCCATATTAGGAGTTAATTCATAATCCGCTAATGGATATTTTATTGATGTTTTTTCATCTGTTATAACTGCAAATGGAGTTACCTCTGAACCTGTTCCAGCTGACGTTGGCACTGCAACCATCATTGCCTTTTCCCCCATTTTAGGAAATTTATAAACTCTTTTTCTAATGTCCATAAATCTCATAGCCAAATCTTCAAAGGCTACCTCTGGATGTTCGTACATTACCCACATTATTTTTGCTGCATCCATTGGAGATCCTCCACCTAAAGCTAATATTACATCCGGTTTATAGGATAGCATTGCCTCTGCTCCTATTTTAGCTGATTTTAATGTTGGGTCTGGTTCTACATCTTGAAATATTCTAAAATCTATTTTTAGTTCTTCTAATACTTTAGTTATTTCATCAATATAACCTAAATTAGCTATGACTTTATCAGTTACTATAAATACTTTCTTTTTGCCTAAATCCTGTAATTCTTTAAGTGCTACTGGTAATGAGCCATATTTAAAGTATGTTTTTTCTGGAACCTTAAACCATAGCATATTTTCTCTCCTTTCAGCTACACTTTTTATATTTATAAGATGTTTTGGTCCTACATTTTCCGAAATTGAATTTCCTCCCCAAGAACCACAGCCTAAGGTTAGAGATGGTGCAAGCTTAAAATTATAGATGTCTCCTATAGCCCCTTGAGATGCCGGCATATTTATAAGTGTTCTTGCTGTTTTCATCACTGTTCCAAACCTTGCAATTCTATCTTTATTTTTAATTTGATCTGTATAAAGGATAGAGGTGTGTCCCATACCACCTAGTTCTATAAGCTTAATAGCCTTTTCTAATGCTTCATCAAAGGTTTTTACCTTGTACATAGCGAGAATCGGTGATAACTTTTCATGTGAAAATGGTTCTTCTATTTCTACTGATTGAACCTCACCTACAAGTATTTTAGTATTTTTACTAACTTCTATATTAGCCATTTTTCCGATATTATAAGCAGATTGCCCAACTATATTAGAATTTAATCCACCTTTCTCATTTAATATAATTTTTCTTATTTTTTCTGTTTCCTCTTTTGATAATATATATGAGCCTCTGTTTAGTAATTCTTTTTTAACTTCATCATATACACCTTCCATTACAATTATACTTTGTTCTGAAGCACAGACCACTCCATTATCAAAGGTTTTTGAAAGTAATATGGAGTTTACTGCCATTTTTATATGTGCTGATTCGTCAATTATAGCTGGTGTATTACCAGCTCCAACACCAAGGGCAGGTTTGCCTGAAGAATAAGCAGCCTTTACCATGGCAGGTCCCCCTGTTGCTAAAATCATATCAGATTCTTTCATTACATTTTGAGATAATTCAATGGATGGTTCATCTATCCACCCTATAATATTTTTAGGTGCTCCTGCTTTTATGGCTGCCTCTAATACAATTTTAGCTGCCATAATAGTTGACTTTTTAGCTCTTGGGTGAGGGCTTATAATAATTGCATTCCTAGTTTTAAGTGCAATTAATGTTTTAAAAATTGCAGTAGAGGTTGGATTAGTTGTAGGAACAATTGCAGCTATAACCCCAATTGGTTCTGCTATTTTTGTAATACCAAAAGTTTCATCCTTATTAATAATTCCACAGGTTTTCATATCTTTATATTGATTATAAATATATTCTGCAGAAAAATGATTTTTAATAACTTTATCTTCTACTATTCCAAGTCCAGTTTCAAGTACTGCTATTTTTGCAAGTTCAATTCTTGCATTATTTGCAGCTATTGCCGCTGCCCTAAATATTTTATCAACTTGTTCTTGATTAAAGCTTGAATATTCCTTTTGAGCTATTTTAAGCTCATTTATTTTTTGTGTTAATTCTTTAGGATTTGTTACTGCCATATATACCACCTTTAAATTTCTATTTATTTTATTATGTTCTTATTTTTTAAATTTATTCATGCATTCTCCTAATCACCTTAAAAACAACTACATTTTCCATAACCATAGGTGAATTATATGCAAAAAAGATAATTCCATCAGTAGGGGAAACTACCTTTAAAATTACTTCTCCTTCATAGGGATCTAGTATTTCTGCTAATACATCCCCTCTTTCAACCCCATCACCAGGCTCCTTTAATCTTCTGAATATTCCTGACCTTTCAGTTTTTACAGGTTTTAGTTCTCCCTCATTTAAAATGCTTGCAATGTATCCACCATGGCAAGTATACTTTATTATTCCCATTCTTGTTAAAAACCTTAACACCGAAACTACAGCATGATTTGCTGATACTTCATCAATTTTATCTGTTGAATTTGTATATACTGAAAATGCATTGGTATTGTACATTTGCCAATTATAATTTAAAGTTGATCTATCGAAGGATTTTGGTTTTCTTATTACTACATACTGTAACCCAAATAAATTTGCAAGACTTGGACTTTGATATCCAGTTTCCATCATTTTTACATGAGGAATAAAATCACCTGGCATATAAAAACTTGCAAATTGTATTCCATAACTATAACCTGCAACTTGCTTAAGTACCCCATCTGCTATTTTGTCTGTAGCCTCTCCATTTTCTTTTCCTGGAAACATCCTATTTATATCTGTATTATCTACTGGCCAAAATTTTTTCCCTATATTCATTGAATAATTATTAATAGAAGGTATTACTAATATTTCATTATTCTTTGCAATAGCTCCCCTAGTTTCTAGTTTTTTAAGTTCTTTTATTAATTGGGAACAAACATATAATTGTTGTATCTCATTACCACGTATAGACCCTACTATACATGCTGCTTTATTTCCTTTTCCAAATTTATAACCTGTTATTCTCAAATCATCTCTATATAAAGATTGAACAGAGTAAATCACTTCCTTAACCATCTTTATTTGCCCTCCAATATCCTTCCTAGTAGTGATCCATTATACACTACTGGATATTCCCTTAATGTAAATATCATACCATCACAAGGCGATACCACTTTTTGCTCAATTGTACCAGTTAAGGGGTTTATTATATCACCCATATGTTCACCTTTCCTTATGTCCTTCCAATGATTAACACAGGGAATAAATACACCTGATTTCTTAGAACTTACTACTGATACCTTACCATCTGTTGAAACTATAGGTTCCTTAGGGGTAATAACTTCCCCCTCCCATATTCCAATATCTTTTAATAAGGCAAATATCCCCTCCACCAATTGCTTGCAATATTCCTTTGTTATCCTCATTCCAACCCCCATTTCAACAACTAATGTTGGAATTTTCATTCTGTTTAAACTATGGGCTAAGGTTGCCTCTAAAACAGTTGTAGAACTATTTATCCAAACAAAATCTATATTAAGTAATTTAGCATAGGGTAATAGAACTTCAGCCTTATCCTCACTTATTCTAACCTGTGGAATTTCACGTAAAAATATATTGCTAGAATGTATATCTATACATAAATCTGCTCCCCTTATATCTTGAACTATTTTAGCTGCTATATGCTCTGCCATAGCACCATCTTCTGCCCCTGGAAATATTCTATTCATATCTAAATCAAACATGGGAATTCCTCTAGATATTGAATCTATCCCTAATGGGTTTAATGCTGGATAAATATCCACTATACCTCTTAATTTATCTTTATTTTCATTTATTTTTCTATTTAATTCATAACATACATATTGTCCTTCAAGTTCATCTCCATGAGTTCCTGTTACAATACACACTCTTTTTTCATTACCCTTTAACACCTTTGGCATTAGTGAATTTTTATTTATAATAATTCTTTCATCAACTGGTAGCCCAACTGATACAACAGTTTTAATCATAATATTTCCACCTTCTTTTATTAATTTGTAAAAAAAATGCAAAGGTGCTTGTATTTAAGCCCCTTTGCTATGGATTAATTCTAGCATTTAAGAATTTATTTGTCAAAAACCTTATTATTTTAATATACCAAAATCACTAAATGGATATATCTTTAATTGGGCTTTTCCCATTAAATCTTCCTCATCAATATATGTTGTTTCTTTCCACTTTCTTGCATCCTCTGAATTTATTCTATTATCTCCAAAGAATAAGAATTTACCATCTGGAACTTCAAAATCCCTAGAATAAGTTAGTTCATTATTATCAGGTACAATATAATCCTCTGTTAGTTCTTCACCATTTACATAAACTATGCCTTTAATAACCTGAACCTTGTCTCCTGGAAGTCCAATTACTCTTTTTATAAATATATCGTTAAATTCCCTAGACTTAAAAACTACTATATCTCCTCTTTCAATATTATCTGGGTTGTATATTCTAGTTACTATTAATCTATCATTAACATTTAATGTTGGAACCATGGACCTTGTTGGTATTTCAGCAATAAAAAAAACGAATTTGTTTAAAAATAATGCTATAACTGCTGCTATTATTATTGGGATTCCCCATGATTTAAATATTTCTTTAATTTTCATAATATTCTCCTTTATTTCATTCACCTTATTTTTACATTATAATTATATCATAAATGTATTATTATTTTTTACTGTCTTTATAATTATTATTATGTTAAAGTAATAATATAATTTATTTTAAGGTGGTTTTTATGTATACATATAATATAACACAATGGATTATTTTCTTTTTTATATACTGTTTTTTAGGATGGATTATTGAATCCACCATCGTTTCCTATTCTCAAAAACGTTTTGTTAATCGTGGTTTTTTAAAAGGAACAATCCTTCCTATATATGGATTTGGGGCATTAATTATTCTATTAGTTACATTACCTGTTAAAAAAAATATATTCCTAATATATCTTTTTGGTATGATTTCTGCAACTATTTTAGAATACATTGCAAGCTTATTAATGGATAGTTTACTTACAATGAAATATTGGGATTATTCTAATGAAAAATTTAATTTAAACGGTAGGATTTGTCTCAAAAGCTCTTTGTTTTGGGGTGTTTTATCTATTTTTCTAACCTTAGTAGTTCATAATCCTATTGAAAAACTGGTACTAAATATTCCATATATAAATATTTTAGCATTAGTTTTAATAATATATTTAATTATAGACTTTTCATTTTCATTATATAATGCTATTAACCTTAATAAAATATTATCTATATTAGAAACTATTAAAAATGAAATTGAACTTACCTATGAAGAAATTAAGGAGAAATCTAAACTTTCCTCTTATGATACTGACTCATTAAAAAAGCAATTAGATAAACTTAAAGATAATTATAGTACTGCAACTTCTAAATTAAACTTTTTTCATATTCATATAATTAGAAGTTATCCAAAGGCAAATTCAAAAAAATTCAATTCTTCTTTAAAGGATATTAAAAATAAAGTTTTTGATAAAATTTCAATATATACAAAAGATGATAGGTAATAATTCCTATCATCTTTTGTGTTTTATGGAAATTTAAGATCTACTGTTTTAATACTTACCATTGCAATTATTATGCCAATTATTAAACCGCATATTATATCACTTGGATAATGAACATATAAATACATTCTGGAAAATGCAATTAACGTTGCAAGTATAATTGTAAATATTCCAGCTCTCTTATATTTACTATAAATTACTATTGCAGAAGCAAAAGATGTCATAGTATGTCCAGATGGAAATGAAAAATCTAGTGGTTTTTTTATTAATATTTCTATTGCACTATTTATATCAAAAGGTCTAATTCTTCCAACAAGGTTTTTTAAAAGTAAATTTCCAGTAAGAAAACAAAGAATTAAAGCTAAAGCCATTTTTATACCTGTTTTCCTATCCTTTTTAATAAAAATAAAAAATAATGCTAGCAAAATCCATAGTATACCACCATTACCTAATGTAGTTATAAAAATCATAATTTTATCTAAAATAATATTAGTCATATGTTCATTAATATAATTTAATATATATTTATCAAAATCCTGAATAATATTCATATATTACCTCCATACTAAAATGTATTATAATACACTACTAAACTAATGTCTATTTTTACTTCAATTAATTTGATATACTATAAAAAACACTTATAAGAGGAGGTATTTCTTATGGAAAAGAAAGGTTATAGTTTATTTACTACAATTGGGATGATTGTTGGAATAGTAATAGGTTCTGGTATATTCTTTAAAAGTGACAATATTTTAGTTGCTTCAAATGGCAGTATACTTTTAGGAATAATTCTTTTTTGTATTGCAGCTATTGGAATAATTTTTGGTAGTTTAAGCATAAAAGAACTAGCACAAAGAAGTAATACAGCAGGAGGAGTTATTGCATATGCTGAAACATATTGTACTCCTAGCACAGCTTGTTCTATTAGTTGGTTTTTATGTTTTTTATATCTTCCTGCTATTACATCTGTTGTTTCTTGGGTATTTGGAATATACTTCACTCAATTATTTAATATAAATGCAACTCTTGGGTTACAGGTAGTTATCGGTTTTATAGCTATATTCTTCATATATCTTATGAATATATTATCAAAAAAACTTGGAGGATATTTTCAAAATGCTTCTACAATAATTAAGCTTATCCCATTATTTTTTATCGCAATTGCTGGATTATTATTAGGTAACCCTAATGAAATTACTATGTCTTCAACTGTTCCCACAGCCTCAATTGGTATTTTAGCTGCAATAGTTCCTATTGCATACTCCTTTGATGGTTGGATAGTTTCAACATCTATAAGTCATGAAATTAATAATCCTAAACGAAATCTACCCATTGCTTTAATTGTAGCACCTATTTTTATATTATTAATTTACATTGCATACTTTACTGGAATTAGCCTATTCTTAGGCCCAGATAAAATAATGGAATTAGGTGATGGGCATGTAGCCTATGCTAGTAACTTATTACTTGGAAACATAGGTTCAAAATTAATACTTGTTTTTGTTAATATTTCTGTTCTTGGTACATTAAATGGACTTATTTTAGGCTATATTAGAATGCCTTATTTACTTGCCATAAAAAATATGATGCCTAATTCAAAGTATTTTACAAAAATTAATTCTAAATATGATTTGTCCATATCATCAGCCTTTTTATCCTTTGGATTGCTTTCTTTATTTTTATTTATACATTATATTACCATGAAGTTTAATTTAACTCCCAATTCAGATATATCAGAAATTGCAGTTATTTTTAGTTATATTATATATATAATTTTATATATAAAAATCATTAAACTTAGTATTAAAGGTGAGATTAAAGGATTTATAAAAGGCATATTTAATCCTATAATGGCAATTATAGGGTCTATCATCGTCTTTGTTGGAAGCTTTACCAATTCAATGTTCATACCATATCTTATTATTTTTACTTTACTTTGGCTTTCTGCAACAATCTTTTATAAAAAACAAATTTAAACTTAATATGGGTACTAACTATTTTCTACTAAAAATAGTTAGTACCCATATATTTTGAAAATTTATTAATGCATTTAACTAGCTTTTATCCACACAGAGTAACTTCCATCATTAACATGAAAATTACCTATTCCATTCTCATCTATAATAACAACCTCATTATTATTACCTGAATAATCATAAAAACTTAAACCTGCAAACTTTTTCCCTACATACATACTTTTGCTACCACCTAAACTATCAGTAATTAAAACTGCTAGACCAGAATTATCATGTTCCTCATTACCTTCTCTTGTCCAACCAACAATATTAAAATCATCAAAATAATTGTGTTGATTTCCATAAGCATAGTTTAACCTTACATATAAAAGCTTGTCTAGTTCATCCTTCATAGGTGCTATATCATTATGCATAATACCATAATAATCCCCATAAAATACACAAGGATAACCCTCTTGTCTTAATAATATTACACAATATGCTAATGGTTTAAACCAAGGATTAACCCAAGACTGTAATGCCTGGCCTATTTGCGTATCATGATTATCTACAAAAGTAACAGCTTTTACTGAATTTCTTTCCATAATAGTGTCCTTTAATAAATATCTCATATCAAACTGGCCATTACCATTTGAAGCATTAAGGAATTTATAATGCAGCGGTACAT
>CAMNZV010000040.1 GCA_946575275.1 uncultured Clostridium sp.
AAATTAATGGTTAAGAAAACAACATCATTAAAAAAGAATAATATATATTTAGTTGTAATTACTGAAGAAATGGGAGTTAGGGAATTACTAAAAAAAACAAGTATTTTAAAAGAAGTAGATGGGGTTATGAATCTTGATTACAGTATAGATTTAGAGCTACTTAAAGGTGAAAATGAAAAAAAGGCATATATAAGAGGAGCATTTTTAGGTGGAGGGAGCATTACAAATCCAGAAAAAAATTATCACTTGGAATTTGTAACTCATAGTGAAGAATATGCCCTTAGTTTAAGTGAATTAATTAATGAATTTGGGTTAAAATCAAAGGTTATACAAAGAAAAAATTCCTATATAATTTATCTAAAAGAAGGAGAACAAATAGTAGATTTATTAAATATTATTGGGGCTCATACTTCTTTATTTGAACTTGAAAATATAAGAATAATGAAGGAAATGAGAAATAACGTAAATAGACTTGTAAATTGCGAAACTGCTAACCTTTCTAAAACTGTAAATGCAGCTGTAAGACAGGTGGAAAGTATTAAATTAATTCAAGCTGAAATAGGTCTTAAAAGATTGCCTAAAAACCTTAGGGAAATTGCAGAGCTTAGATTAAATTATCCAGATGAATCTTTAAAGGAGCTTGGAGAAATGCTAGAACCACCTGTTGGTAAATCGGGAGTAAATCACAGACTTAGAAAAATAGAGAAGATTGCAGCAGAACTTAAAACAGGTGAATAGGAGGCAAGGGTGAGTAATAAGGAGTTTTGTCATTTACACTTACATACAGAATATAGTTTACTTGATGGTTCAGGAAAAATAGATAAATTAATTTCTAAGGCAAAGGACCTTGGAATGAAAAGTATAGCAATTACAGACCATGGAGTAATGTATGGATGTGTTGATTTCTATAAAAAAGCAAGAGAAAATGGTATAAAACCAATATTAGGCTGTGAAGTATATGTAGCTGGAAAGTCCATGGATATAAAGAGTCCAGATAAAGACAATCATACTTATCATTTAGTTTTACTTGTTAAAAATGAAATAGGCTATAACAATTTAATGAAAATTGTTTCAGAGGCATCTATACGTGGTTTCTATTATAAGCCACGAGTAGATAGTGAATTTTTAAAAAGTCATAGTGAAGGACTAATTGCTTTAAGTGCTTGTCTTGGTGGAGAAGTCCAAAGTAATATTTTAAAGAATCAAATGGAAAAGGCAAGGGAAGTTGCATTAAGATATAAAAATATATTTAAAGAGGGCTTTTATTTAGAAATTCAAAATCATGGTATGGATGAACAACGAAAGGTAAATGAAGAAAATATTAAACTATCAAAGGAACTTAATATTCCATTAGTTGCAACAAATGATGTTCATTACATAACACAAGAGGATTCTAAGGCTCATGATATATTATTGTGTATTCAAACAGGTAAAACTATAGAAGATGAAAATAGAATGAGATATCCATCAGATCAGTTTTACTTAAAATCACAGGATGAAATGTGGGATATGTTCTCATATATACCAGAGGCATTAGAAAATACAATTAAAATTGCAGATGAATGTAGTTTTGATTATAAATTTCATGAGTCAAAATTACCTATATTTCCACTGCCAGAAGGTAGGGAAGCCTATGAATACTTAAAAGAAAAATGTTATATAGGCTTAATTGAAAGGTATGATGAATTTCAAACCTTAAGGAAAGAAGCTATAAATTATAATAATATAGAAAGGCTTATTGAAGGAAATGAAAAGGCAAAGGAATATGTTGATAGGCTTGAATATGAACTTGAAATTATAAAACAAATGGGATATGTTGATTATTTTCTAATTGTTTGGGACTTTATTAGATTTTCAAATGAAAATGGAATACCAACAGGACCTGGTAGAGGATCTGCAGCAGGGTCAATAGTTGCATATACCTTAGGGATAACTAAAATAGATCCAATAAAATATAGCCTTATTTTTGAAAGATTTTTAAATCCAGAAAGAGTAAGTATGCCTGATATAGATTCCGATTTTTGCTATGAAAGAAGGCAGGAGGTTATAGATTATGTTGTTTACAAGTATGGAGTAGATAACGTATCCCAAATAATAACCTTTGGTACTATGGCACCTAGGGTATGTATTAGAGATGTAGGAAGGGCTATGAATTATTCATATTCAGAAGTGGATGTAATAGCTAAAATGATTCCTAATATGCTTGGAATAACCATAGATAAGGCACTTGAAATAAATCCAGAGCTTAAGGCTGCTTATGATAATCAAGAAAGGGTAAAAACCTTAATAGAAATTAGTAAGAATTTAGAGGGGATTCCAAGACATTCTTCAACACATGCAGCAGGAGTTGTAATAGCGTCAAGACCTTTAGTGGAATATGTACCACTTCAAAAAAATGAAGAAATGATTGTAACACAATTTGGAATGACTACCTTAGAGGAGCTAGGCCTTTTAAAAATGGACTTTTTAGGTCTTAGAACTCTAACTGTTATGAATGATGCAGTTAAAATGATAGAAGAAAATAAAGGTATTAAAATAGATTTAGACAAAATAGATATTGCAGATAAAGATGTTTATGAAATGATAGGAGAAGGGAAGACATCAGGAGTATTTCAACTAGAATCAGCAGGTATGACATCCTTTATGAAAGAGCTAAAGCCAGATAGCTTAGAGGATATAATTGCAGGTATTTCCCTTTATAGACCAGGACCAATGGCAGAGATACCAAGATATGTAGAATGCAAAAATAATCCAAGTAAGGTTCAATATATTGTTCCAGAACTTGAAAGTATTTTAGATGTAACCTATGGTGTTATGGTTTATCAGGAACAAGTTATGGAAATCGTTAGAAAACTTGCAGGATATTCTATGGGTAGAAGTGATATGGTTAGAAGAGCTATGTCCAAAAAGAAACATAAGGTAATGGAAGAAGAGCGTAGAAACTTTATTTATGGAATTACTGATAGCCAGGGGAAGGTGGAAGTACCAGGTTGCATTAGAAATGGTATAAGTGCTGAAGCTGGAAATAAAATATTTGATTCTATGATGGATTTTGCTTCCTATGCATTTAATAAAAGCCACGCGGCAGCCTATGCAGTAGTTGGTTATGAAACAGCCTATTTAATGAAATATTACCCAGTGGAAATGATTGCAGCTATGCTTAATTCAGTAATAGGTGTAAGTGAAAAAGTTGCTCACTATATAAAATTTGCTGAAAGTCAGGGGATAGAGGTTAGACCTCCTAACATTAATGAAAGTTACTCGAAGTTTACAGTTAAAGGGAATAGTATAATTTTTGGATTAGCTGCAATTAAAAATGTAGGAATAAATGTAGTTAACAGCATTGTATCCTCTAGAACTGAAAAGGGAACATTTAATTCCTTTGAAGATCTTATAGATAAAATAGATTTATCACAGGTCAATAAAAGAGCTGTAGAAAGCTTAATTAAAGCAGGTGCATTAGATGTATTTAGAATATTTAGGTCAAGGCTTTTATCAGTATATGAAAAAACAATTGATGGTGTATATGGTGAAAGAAAGAGAAATATTCAAGGACAGATAAGTTTGTTTTCAATAGATGTTAATAACATTGACTTACCAACCATTAAATATCCAGAAATAAGAGAGTTTAAAAAAAATGCCTTACTTGCTATGGAAAAGGAAATGACAGGAATATACATATCAGGTCATCCCCTAGATGAATATAAAAGTAGTCTGAAATTACAAGTTTCAGATGAAATAGAAACAATCTTTAAGAGTTATGAAATGATTCAAGAAGATTTGACAGGTGATATAGATATACCAATAAGTGATAATGATACTATTATTATAGGTGGAATAATAACAGAAATAAATCAAAAAATAACAAGAAATAATACAATGATGGCATTTATTAAACTTGAAGATTTAACTGGTGTTATAGAGGTTATAGTATTTCCTAAAACTTTTGATAGGATGAGAAGCTTAATTACCCAAGATGGTTTAGTATTAATAAAGGGAAGGGTAAATATAAAGGAAGATGAACTCCCAAAGGTGATTTGTGAAAATATACAAGTATTAGAAAAGGCAAATAGTGAAAAGATATATATTAGGTTAAAAAACAAAGAAGAAGTTTCTAAAGCAAGTAAAGAAATTAAAATTATAAGGGAAGGTTATGAGGGGAATACAACAATATATCTATTTGATGAAGAAAAAAAACAATCATATCGTTTAGGAAATGATTATTGGGTAGAAATTGAAGAGGGTATAATTGAAATATTAAAGGAAAGATATGGAGAAGATAATGTTAGGATTGTAGAAAATTAGAAATATATACAATTCTAACGTTATAAAAGTTGAAATATTCTTTATAAAATTAATAATTTTAGGGTATAATATAGATTGGAAAACAATAATGATATTTTTTTAGCAAAAATTCATCAATAATCATTGATATATTTGATAAATTTAGGTACAATTAATACGAAATGATGGTGGATAAATTTAGTATGTGTGGGACTTGCTAAGTCCCGGTGGTGTGTTAGGAGGAACAAATATGAAAAAGATAGCTATTTTAACAAGTGGAGGAGACGCTCCAGGTATGAACGCTGCCATAAGAGCTGTTACAAGAACTGCTTTAAGTAACGGTTTAGAAGTTATGGGTGTAATGAGAGGATACAGCGGATTAATAAATGGAGAATTAATTAACTTAAACAGAACCTCAGTATCAGATATAATTCAAAGAGGGGGAACTATTCTAAGAACTGCAAGATGCACTGAGTTTAAACAAGAAGAAGTAAGAAAAAGAGCAGTAAAAATTCTTAAAGCTTACGGAGTTGACGCATTAGTAGTAATTGGAGGAGACGGATCATTTACTGGAGCAAAACTTTTATCTAAGTTAGGGGTTAAAACAGTAGGATTACCTGGTACAATTGACAATGATTTAGCTTACACAGATTATACAATTGGCTTTGACACAGCTCAAAACACTGTATTAGATGCCATAAACAAAATAAGAGATACATCAACTTCTCATGATAGAGTATCAATAGTTGAAGTAATGGGAAGACATTGTGGAGATATAGCAGTATACACTGGTATTGCAGGTGGTGCAGAGGCTATACTAGTTCCAGAAAGAGGATTTGACAAAGATGAATTATGTAGAACAATACTTGAAGGTAAGTCAGCAGGAAAAATGCATAATTTAATATTACTTGCAGAAGGAATTGGAGGAGCTTTTGAACTTGCAAAAGATGTAGAAGAAGTAACTGGAATTGAAACAAGAGCCACAATTTTAGGTCATATCCAAAGAGGTGGAAGCCCAAGTGCTTATGACAGAGTATTAGCATCAAGAATGGGAACAAAAGCCGTTGAAGTACTATTAGAAGGTAAAACTTCAAGAGTAATTGGAATAAGAGAAAATAAGATAGTAGATGATGACATTGATGAAGCTTTAGCAATTGAAAGAAAGTTTAATCAAGAACTATACGATATAGCTCAAATATTATCTAAATAATAAATGTATAATTAAAATTAATTATAAGTTATCAAGGATGAAAAAAATTAATAAAGGGAGTGTATTAATAAATGAGAAAAACTAAAATGATATGTACAGTAGGACCAGCAAGTGAAACAGAAGAAATTATATCTAAAATTATGGAAGCAGGGATGAATGCTTCAAGACATAACTTTTCACATGGAGATCATGAAGAGCACCGTGGAAGAATAGAATTAGTTAGAAACGTAGCTAAAAAATTAAACAAGCAAATTGCTATAGTATTAGATACAAAGGGACCAGAAATTAGAACAGGTAAATTTGAACCTAAGAAATTAGAACTTACAAAAGGAACTGAATTTACAATATATGCTGGTGGAGATGTTGTAGGAGATACTACTAAGTGTTCTGTTACATACGAAGGATTAGCAAAGGATGTAAAACCAGGAAACACTATATTAATAGATGATGGTCTAGTTGGACTAACTGTTAAATCAGTAGATGGAAATGCAGTTATATGTGAAGTAAATAACACAGGATTTGTTGGAACTCACAAAGGTGTTAATGTACCAGGAGTATCAATTAAACTTCCAGCATTAA
Organism: uncultured Clostridium sp.; assembly: GCA_946575275.1. GTDB lineage: Bacteria > Bacillota > Clostridia > Clostridiales > Clostridiaceae > Clostridium. Next base: position 6,074 of record CAMNZV010000040.1, read on the forward strand.
CAGAAAAAGATGCTGCTGACTTAAAATTTGGTTGTGAAATGGGTGTTTCAGCTGTAGCTGCTTCATTTATCAGAAAAGCAGATGACGTATTAGCTATAAGAAAATTATTAAATGAAAATGGTGGAGAAAACATCTTAATAATTTCTAAAATAGAAAACCAAGAAGGTGTTGACAACATAGATTCAATTTTAGAAGCTTCTGATGGAATTATGGTTGCTAGAGGAGATTTAGGAGTTGAAATTCCAATAGAAAATGTACCAGGAGTACAAAAAATGATTATCAAGAAGTGTAACGAAGCTGGAAAACCAGTAGTAACAGCTACACAAATGCTTGATTCTATGATGAGAAATCCAAGACCAACAAGAGCAGAAGTTTCAGACGTAGCAAATGCTATATTTGATGGTACAGATGCAATAATGTTATCAGGAGAAAGTGCTAATGGAGATTATCCAGTAGAAGCTGTTGAAACTATGGCTAAAATTGCTGAAAAGACTGAAGCACAATTATTATACCAAGTATCAGTATCAAGTGCTAAAAATCATATTCCAGCAATAGCAGGAGTTATTTCAAGAGCTGCTTGTAATGCTGCAAATGAATTAGATGCAGCAGCTATATTATCATCAACTCAAAGTGGAGCAACTGCAAAGAGATTATCTCAATGTAGACCAGAATGCCCAATTGTTGCAATTACACCATGTGATAAAGTTGCTAAACAATTAGTATTCTCTTGGGGAGTATATCCAATACTTTCAGAAAAATTAGTTTCTACTGATGACATGATGGATAAATCAGTTGAAATAGCTGAAAAAAATGGATTTGTTAAGAAGGGTGATACAGTTGTTATCGCAGCAGGAGTTCCAGTTGATAAAATTGGTACAACTAACTTAATGAAGGTAAGTATAGTAGAATAATTTAAAAACATTAAATAAAAGGTGCAGTCTTTTGGGCTGCACCTTTTATTTAATGTTAACATTGAATTAACTCTCATTTAACATGTGTTATACTAAGTCTACTAAGGAATATGATAATATATATATGTAATAATCATATTTGATATAGTAGAGGAGATTTATATATGAAATTAAGTAAGGAAGAAAAAGCATGGATATTAGTTGATTGTGGAAATTCTGCATATTCAATGGCAATTACAACAGCCTTATTACCAATTGTTTTTGGAATGTTTGAAAATGTTAAAACCAGTATGGACCTTGGATATTTCAATTCATTTGCAAGTATTTTAGTAGCTATTTTAAGTCCTATATTAGGAACATTTGCAGATTATAAGGATAAAAAAAGGCGATTCTTTATATTTTTCACATTATTAGGAGTAATATCAACAGCAGGGCTTGCCTTTGTTTCCCCATCTAGTGGACAATGGCAAATGTTAATTTTCTTATTTATACTGTCAGCAATAGGTTTTGCGGGGGCTAATATTTTCTATGATGCATTTTTAGTTGATGTCACCAGTAATGAAAGAATGGATAAGGTATCTTCCTTAGGGTTTGCATTTGGATATATATTTAGTATAATACCCTTTGGTGTAAGTTTGGCATTAATATATTTTTGGGGAATGGATAAAGCAATAGGTTATCAGTTTGGATTTATTATTACAGCCCTTTGGTGGGGTTTATTAACAATGCCAATGATAAGACATGTAAAACAAAGACATTATATTGAACCAGAAAGAAAACCTGTTGTTAACAGCTTTAAGCGTTTAGTAGATACATTTAAAAATATAAAGCATCATAAAACAGTGTTTATATTTCTAATTGCATATTTCTTTTATATTGATGGAGTGGACACAATTATAAAGATGGTTGTACCATATGCTACTACAGTTTTAGGTTCTGGTGCACTTGATACCTTTACCTTGCTTGGTATTTTACTAATTATACAAGTAGTAGCATTTCCATGTGCTATTTTATATGGTAATTTAGCAAATAAGTTTTCTGCAAGAATAATGATTATTGTGGGAATAATAACATATATAATTTCATGTATAGCAGCATATTTTATATCTTCATTATGGCATGTTATGCTTTTAGGTGTTATGATTGGTTCTGCACAGGGAGGAATACAGGCACTTAGCAGATCATATTATGCAAAGATTATACCGAAGAAAAAAGCTAATGAGTTCTTTGGATTTTATAATATATTTGGAAAGTTTTCAGCTATTGTAGGTCCAACTATAATGTCATTAACTACAACAATTACAGGTAATGCAAGAATAAGTATATTTGGAATTATTCCATTATTTATTATAGGATTTTTCATTTTCATTACATTACCAAAAGAAATATAATTAATAAACAGGTGGTGCAAAATGAGTACAGCAAAGGCAAAATATTTAATAGTTATTTCTTATGATGCATTTTCAGAGGATAATTATGAAAGGGCAAGTAAATTACCAAATCTAGCAAAACTAATTAAAAATGGAGCATATACAAAAGAATTAAAAAGTGTATATCCTACATTAACATATGTAGTTCACACAACAATGGTAACAGGGGTTTACCCAGATAAACATGGAATATATCACAACTGTCCCCTTCAACCCTTTGTAGATGAAAAGGATCAAGAATGGTTTTGGTTTAATAAAGATATAAAGGTGCCTACTATTTATGATTCCATCAAAAACCATGGAATGAAAACAGCAGGTCTTTTATGGCCAGTAACAGGTAAAGCAAGTATTAATTATAATATTCCTGAAGTAAAGGCGGTTAAAAATGAAAATCAAGCCTTTAAAGTATTAAAAAATGGCAGTCCCTTATTTATAATGTCAATGGAAAAGAAATTTGGTAAGTTAAGAAGGGGTACAAAAGAGCCTTATTTAGATGATTACACTTCAGAGTGTGCTGCTTATACAATTAAAAGAAAGATGCCAAATTTACTTTTAGTTCATTTAATTGATTTGGATGATGCAAAGCACGAAAATGGAACAAATAGTGTTGAGGTTGAAGAGGCTATTATACGCATGGATAGAAGACTTGGAGACATTATAGATGCAGTAAATATTGCAGGAATAATGGATGAAACAGTATTTTTAGTACTGGGAGACCATGGTCAAATTAATGTTAAATATAAGGTTAAGCTTAATAAATTATTTAAGGATAAGGGTCTTATATATGAGGAGAATGGTGAAATGAAGTGGAGAGCCTATTTACAGAGTACTGGAGGTTCAGCTTATTTATACATAAAGGAAAATGACATTGAAGCTGAAGAATTAGCTCTTAGTATTATTAATAAGGCTATTAGTGATAATTGTTATGGTATAGAAGGTTTATATGATGAAAGCATTAATCCAGAAGCAAAATACATGTTAGAGGCTAAAAGAGGATATTCCTTTGATGATGGAATTACAGGTGAAGTTTTAACAAGTTTAGAGGAGAAAAATATAAAATATGCAACTCATGGATATTCTCCAAATAAGGATGGGTATAAGTGCAATTTAATTATTTCAGGAAACTGTATAAAAAAGGGATATCCAATTGGAGAAGTTGATATGGTAGATATAGCACCTACTATTGCAAGTATATTAGGTGTTGATTTTAATAATTGTGAAGGCAAATCAATAAATGAAGTATTTCTTTAATTATGTTTGGTTATAATAATAGAAAAACATAAAAGAGAGGAAGTAGATTTGGTTTATAAATATAAAGATTATGTTTCAGATATTGAGATAATAGGAAATAATGTTTACCGGTATTTAATTTCTTTTACATTAAAAGAAGCTGAATGCAAATATGCATTGGTTAT
>CAMNZV010000041.1 GCA_946575275.1 uncultured Clostridium sp.
AGTGCTGTTGATGCAATTGGTGATTATAAAAGTAATTTTAAAGAATTAGTTACTTTCTCAACTAATGATGATGCATTAAGGGATTTGGAAGCTGGACGTCTTGAAGCAGTAGTTGCAGATGAAGTATTAAGCAGATATTACATAAATATAAAGGGTGATAATAATTATAATATTTTAGAAGAAAACTTTGGTGATGAAGAATATGCAGTAGGAATGAGAAAAGATGATGATGAACTTGTTGAAGCTTTAAATAAAGCATATGATGAGGTTGTATCAGATGGAAAAGCTTCGGAAATTTCTAAAAAGTGGTTCGGAGAAGATATTATTGTTAAGTAAGGAGAAATTATGATTATAGAGTTAATGCCTCAATTATTAGAAGGGTTATTGGTAACCTTAAAGGTATTTGTTTTAACTTTACTTTTTTCATTACCTTTAGGAATTATTGTAGCAATAGGTAGAATTTCAAAGGTAAAGATAGTAAGTAAAATTACAGGATTATATGTTCTTGTAATGAGGGGTACTCCACTTTTGTTACAAATTATTATTATTTTTTATGGGCTTCCAAGCATTGGGATATCCATATCAAATAGAACCTTCGCAGCCTTAATTGCTTTTGTTTTAAATTATGCAGCATATTTTGGTGAAATATTTAGAACAGGAATTCAATCCATTGACAAGGGACAATACGAAGGTGCGGAAGTTTTAGGACTATCTACAAAAGATACTTTCTTTAGAATTATTTTACCACAGGCATTTAAAAGAATTATACCAACAGTTGCTAATGAGGTTATAACTTTAGTTAAGGATACTTCATTAGTTTATGTTGTAGGACTTGATGAACTACTAAAAGTTGGAAAATCTTTTACTAATCAATTTGCATCCTTGTGGCCATTAATAATTGTTGGAGGGATATACCTTATAATAATAGCTATATTAACTAAGGTCCTAGAAAGAATTGAAAATAAATATAGCTATTACGAATAGGAGAAGTGATGAAAATGTTAAAGGTTTCGGGACTTAGAAAGAGATTTGGAGAAACAGAAGTATTAAAGGGCGTTGACCTTGAAGTTGAAGAAGGTAACGTTCTTGTAGTTGTAGGAGCCTCAGGGGGAGGTAAAACTACATTAATAAGATGCATTAGTGGACTTTTACATGCAGACAATGGAGAAATTGAAATAGCAGGAAAAAAACTATGTTCTAATGGTAAATATGGAACTAAAATAGAAACAAGAGAGATAAGAAAGAATATAGGTCTTGTTTTTCAAAATTTTAATTTGTTTCCTCATATGACAGTGCTTGAAAATATAATTGAGGCACCTATTACTGCTAATCTTGAAAATAAAGAGGAAGCTAAATCTAAGGCTATAAAAATACTAAAAGACTTATCTATGGAGGATAAAAAAGATAACTATCCATTTGAATTATCAGGTGGTCAAAAGCAAAGAGTGGCAATTGCAAGAGCACTAGCAATGAATCCTAAGATTTTGTGTTTTGATGAGCCAACTTCAGCATTAGATCCTACACTAACTGGAAATGTAGCTAAACTAATAAATGACTTGAAAGAAAAAGGGATGACAATGATTGTAATTACACATGATATTTCTTTTGCAAATGAAATTCATGGTAATATATATGAAATGAAAAATGGAGTTGGAAGCTATAAGAAAGGTTAAAAATGACAAAAAATTAGAAAGTATACTAGATTATCAGTATAAAATTTTATATAATAAAAGAAGGGCTATTAAGTTAGCCCTTTATTTTTTAATCTATATAAGAAAGGGGAAAATATGAAAATATTTAAGAAGATTTTAGACATACTAATAACACTAATACTTATACTTTTGTTAGGATTTGCTTTTATAAGTGGAGATAATGGAACTACAATTGGAGGTGTTAAAGCTTTAAATGTATTAACTGGAAGTATGGAACCAACAATAAAGAAAGGTTCATTGGTTTTTGTTAAAGAAACTCCCCTTAAGGACTTTGTTGTATCTGATATAGTATGCTATAGACCTAATGATGGTACATCAAAAGTTACACATAGAGTTGTGGAAATTAATGAAAATAATGAACTTATAACACAAGGTGATGCTAATAATGCTAAAGATCCAGGTACTGTTAGTGAAAAAGAACTAGTAGGTAAGGTGATTTTTCAAATTAGCTATATAGGTTCATTACTTTTCTTTTTAAAGAAAAATATTATAATAACTATTATTATAGCTTGTACTTTGTTATTTTTGCCTGAAATAATTAGTAAAATATTTAAGAAAGACGAACAATAAATAAAAAAATAAAGGTTTAATTTCTATACTGTACGAATATTAACTTTAAATTACCCTTGTAATATTGACTTTAAATATTGCAGGTGGTAATCTAATAACGTTGAATTATATATTGTGGAGGTATTTACATGAATAATGTCAGATGCATTTTCGTCGAAAAAAAACAGGGCTTTGACGTAGAGGCAAAAGGATTACTTACAGATTTTAAAAGGAATTTAAGGATAGATTCCTTAAGGGATGTTCGAGTAATAAATAAATATATTTTAGGTGAGGTATCAGAAGATTATTATAAAAAATCTTTAAATACAATTTTTTCTGAACTTACAGTAGATAAAGTATATGAAGGAAAATTACCATTGAACAAGGAAGACATTGCATTTGGGGTAGAATACCTACCAGGTCAATATGACCAAAGAGCAAGTTCAGCTTCTGAATGTTTTCAATTATTAACAGCAGAAGAAAAGATAGAAGTTAAAACTGCTAAAATTATTGTTTTAAAGGGTGATTTATCAAAGGAAGAAATAACTAAGATAAAATCATATTACATAAATCCAGTTGATTCAAGAGAAGTTTCAATTGACAATAAAGAATTACAACCGGAACTTACCATGCCAAGTGATGTACAAATCTTAAAGGGCTTTAGTAATTATGATACAACTAACTTAAAAGTTTTTCATAATGAACAAGGTTTAGCAATGAGTTTAGAAGATCTTATTATGATAAGGGATTATTATAAAAATGATGAAAAGAGAGATCCAAGTATAACTGAAATAAAAGTTATAGACACTTATTGGTCAGATCATTGTAGACATACAACCTTTCAAACCTCAATTGAAGAAGTTGAAATAGAAGAAAATAAATACTCAATGCCAATAAAGAAAAGTTATGAAGCATATTTAAAATCAAGAGATTTTGTGTATGGGAAAACTGATAGAAATATTACATTAATGGATATAGCTGTTATAACTATGAAGGAAATGAGTAAAAAAGGATATTTAAAGGATCTTGATATCTCAGAAGAAATTAATGCATGTTCAATAAACATTGATGTGGAAACAGATAAAGGTATAGAAAAGTATCTATTAATGTTTAAAAATGAAACTCATAATCATCCAACAGAAATAGAACCATTTGGTGGTGCTGCAACTTGTCTTGGAGGTGCCATAAGAGATCCATTATCAGGTAGAACCTATGTATACCAAGCTATGAGAGTTACAGGAGCTGCAGACCCTACAGTATCAGTTGAAGAAACTTTAAAGGGTAAATTGCCACAAAGAACAATAACACTTGGGGCGGCACATGGCTATAGCTCATATGGTAACCAAATTGGTCTTGCAACAGGTCAGGTATCAGAAGTTTATCACCCAAATTATGTTGCAAAGAGAATGGAAGTTGGAGCAGTAATTGCTGCAGCACCAAAAGAAAATGTGGTTCGAATGGAACCAACTCTTGGAGATGTAATTATTTTACTTGGTGGAAGAACAGGAAGAGATGGAGTTGGAGGAGCTACAGGTTCATCTAAGGAACATACAACTGAATCAATTTCAACTTGTGGTGCAGAAGTTCAAAAGGGTAATGCACCTACTGAAAGAAAAATTCAAAGATTATTTAGAAATCCAGAAGTATCAAAAATGATAAAAAGATGTAATGACTTTGGTGCAGGTGGTATTTCAGTTGCAATTGGTGAATTATGTAGGGGGCTTGATATTAATTTAGATATAGTTCCTAAAAAATACGAAGGGCTTGATGGAACGGAACTTGCAGTATCAGAAAGTCAAGAAAGAATGGCAGTTGTAGTTACTAAAGAAGATGCAAATAAATTTATTAAACTTTCAGAAGAAGAAAATCTTGAAGCAGTAGAAGTTGCAGTTGTAACAGATACTGATAGACTAAGAATGTTCTGGAGGGGTAAAAATATAGTTGATGTAAAGAGAAGCTTTTTAGATACAAATGGAGCTACTCAAAGAACTAATATTTTTGTTTCAGCACCAAAAGAATACCCATTTGAAGTTCTAGATACTAATGTTAAAGAAAAATGGATTGAAAATTTATCTTCATTAAATATTGCATCTACACAAGGTTTATCTGAAAGATTTGATTCTACAATTGGTGCAAGAACTGTACTTATGCCTTTTGGTGGAAAATATTCAAAAACTGAAGCAGAAGGAATGGCAGCTAAAATACCAGTTGCAAATGGAGAAAGTAAAAATGCCTCTTTAATGACCTTTGGATTTAATCCAGAGCTTGGGATGTGGAGTCCATACCATATGGCATTTTATTCAGTTATAGAATCAGTAACAAAACTTACTGCTATGGGTGGAGATTATAGACGTGCAAGACTTACCTTCCAAGAATATTTTGAGAGACTTGGAAAAGAACCAAAAAGATGGGGAAAACCATTTGCAGCATTACTTGGTGCATATAAGGCACAAGAAGATTTGAATATACCAGCAATTGGTGGTAAGGATTCAATGTCTGGTACCTTTGATGATATAGATGTGCCTCCAAGTTTAGTAAGTTTTGCTGTTGGATATGAAAAGGCTGATAGGATTATTTCTCCAGAATTCAAGAAAATAAATTCAAAACTTGTTTTAATTAAAAGCACAAAACTTGAAGATGGAACAATAGATATGGCTAAGTTCAAGCAAAACCTAGAAAAAGTTTATGATGCTATAGGTAGCAAAAAAGTAATTTCTGCATATTCATTAAAATTTGGTGGGGTTTCAGAGGCCTTAACTAAAATGAGTTTGGGTAACAGAATAGGGGCAGAATTTAGCAATGTTTCAATAGATGAATTATTTGGTTTAAATTATGGTTCATTGTTACTTGAAGTAGATGAAAATACAGATGTTTTAGGAACCTTTGCAAGTACTACTTATACTGAAATTGGTAAAACTATTAAAGAAGAAAAAATAATAAGCAAAGATTATAAATTTGAATTAAATATTAAAGACCTTGAAGATACATTGGAGAGCAAGTTTTCAGATGTATTTAAGATAGGAACTGAAAAAACTAAGGCTTTGGTTTCAGAAATATCTTATGATAAGAGAAACACTAAATCACCAACAATTAAAATAGCAAAACCTAAGGTTGTAATTCCAGTATTCCCTGGAACTAATTGCGAAGAAGATTCAAGAAGAGCATTTGAAAAAGAGGGAGCTATTGTTTCTGAAATTATTTTAAGAAACCTTACAAAAGAATCATTAATTGAATCAATAAATAAACTTGAGGAAGAAATTAAAACAGCACAAATTATAATGTTACCTGGTGGATTTTCAGCAGGTGATGAACCAGAAGGTTCTGGTAAATTTATAGCAACGGTTCTTAGAAATAAAAAAATCAAAAATGCAGTTATGGAATTATTAAATAATAGAGATGGATTAATGCTTGGTATTTGTAATGGCTTCCAAGGATTAATAAAATTAGGGCTTGTTCCATACGGCGACATAAGAAATATTGAAGAAGACATGGCAACATTAACTTATAACAACATAAATAGACATATGTCTTCACTTATAAGAACAAGAGTTTCTTCAGTTAAATCTCCATGGTTTAGTGAAGTAAAAGTTGGAGATATTCATACTGTTGCAATATCTCATGGTGAAGGTAGGTTTGTAGCACCAGAAAGCTTAATTAAAGAATTAATAAAAAATGGTCAAATTGCAACTCAATATGTAGATTTTAATGGTAATGTGTCATTGGATATGCCATATAATCCAAATGGTTCAATTATGGGAATAGAAGGAATAACAAGCCCAGATGGTAGAATACTTGGAAAAATGGGACATTCGGAAAGAATAGGTAAAAATCTATATAGGAATGTACCAGAAAATTACGATCAAAAAATATTTAAGTCTGGAGTAAATTACTTTAAATAAATAAATTATAAAACTTTGGAGGTTATTATGAAGGTAGCAATTTTTTTCGGAAGTAAGTCAGATACAGATGTTATGAAGGGAGCCGCTAATGCTTTAAAGGAGTATGATGTAGACTATAAGGCTTATGTATTATCTGCACATAGAGTACCTGAAAAATTAGAAGAAACAATAAAAAAAGTTGAAAGTGAAGGATGCGAAGTTATAATTGCAGGAGCAGGGCTTGCAGCACATTTACCTGGAGTTATTGCATCTCAAACTGTGTTGCCAGTTATAGGTATTCCAGTAAAAGCGGCACTTGAAGGTATGGATTCATTGCTTTCAATTGTACAAATGCCAAAATCAATACCAGTTGCAACAGTTGGTATAAACAATAGTTACAATGCAGGAATGTTAGCAGTACAAATGCTTTCAATAAAATATCCAGACATTAAAGAAAAATTAATAGAACAAAGAAAAAATATGAAAAAGAAATTTATACAAGAAAACGGTGAAGGAGTGGAGTTATAATGGAAAAATTAGAAATGCTTTACGAAGGAAAGGCTAAGCAAATATACAAAACTGAAAAGAAGGATGAAATAATAGTATATTATAAAGATGATGCTACAGCTTTTAATGGAGAAAAGAAATCTCAAATAGATAATAAAGGTGTTTTAAATAATGCTATTACTACTATGATATTTGAAATGTTAAATAAACCAGGTATATAAATTCAATTTATGGAAAAACTAAATGATAGAGAACAATTATGTAAAATGGTTGAAATAATACCTTTAGAGGTTATAGTTAGAAATGTTGCTGCAGGTAGCATGGCAAAAAGATTAGGTCTTGGAGAAGGATATAAATTAAAAACTACAGTTTTTGAATTTTCATATAAGGATGATGAACTAGGAGACCCACTTATAAATTCATATCATGCAGTTGCAATAGGTGCAGCAACTTTTGATGAAATAAAGGTAATTCTTGAAATGACAGCTAAAATAAATGATCTATTAAAAGAATTTTTCTCAAAATTAAATATAAACTTAATTGATTTCAAAATAGAATTTGGTAAATTATCAAATGGAGAAATAGTTTTAGCAGATGAAATATCACCAGATACATGTAGATTTTGGGATGCTACAACTGGAGAAAAACTTGATAAAGACAGATTTAGAAGAGATATGGGAAATGTAGAAGAAGCTTACGTTGAAATCTTAAACAGAATTAAAGGGGAATAATATATGATGGTAACTGACTTCGATTTAATTATGGATCCAAGTTTAGATAAATTTAAAGATGAATGTGGTGTTTTTGGGGTTTATTCAAATAAACCTCTAGACACTGCAGGTATAACTTATTATGGTTTATATGCGCTTCAACATAGAGGTCAGGAAAGTGCAGGTATTGCTGTATCTAATGGTGAAACAATAGATGTACATAAAGGTCTTGGTTTAATAACAGATGCCTTTAAAAACACAGATGATTTAAAAAAACTACAGGGTAATATTGCTATAGGTCATGTAAGATATTCTACAACAGGAGCTAACACCGTTGAAAATTCTCAGCCCCTTGTATCAAATTCTAAAGTTGGTAACATAGCAATGGCTCACAATGGGAATTTAGTAAATGCTGATGTTATCCGTGAATTACTTGAAGATGGTGGTCATATATTCCACACTTCCATAGACACAGAGGTTATAGCAACTTTACTTGCAAGAGGAGCATCAAAGGGCATTGAAAGAGCTGTAGTTGATGCAATGCAAGCTGTAAAGGGAAGCTTTGCCTTAGTTATTATGACAAGGGATAAATTAATAGGAGCAAGAGATCCACATGGAATAAGACCATTATGTTTAGGTAAATTTCAAGAGGATGATACATATATGTTAGCCTCTGAAAGCTGTGCACTTGATGCAGTTGGTGCTGTATTTGTTCGTGATATACTTCCAGGAGAAATTGTTGTAATTGATGAAAATGGAGTAAAATCAATAATGTATGCTGAAAATGCAGGATGTCAAACCTGCGCCTTTGAATACATTTATTTTGCAAGACCTGATTCACAAATAGATGGTCTTGATGTTTATACAACAAGAGTAAAATTTGGTGAACAATTATTTAAGGAACACCAAATAGATGCAGATTTAGTTGTTCCTGTACCAGATTCAGGAGTTCCATCAGCAATTGGATATTCAAAAGCATCAGGAATACCTTATGGTACTGGATTTATTAAAAATAGATATGTTGGAAGAACTTTTATTTCACCTTCTCAGGAGGTTCGTGAAAGAGCTGTTGCAGTTAAATTAAATCCACTTAAGGTAAATGTTGAAGGTAAAAGAGTAATTTTAATAGATGACTCTATTGTTCGTGGAACAACATCAAAACATTTAGTTGATGCAATGAGACGTGCTGGAGCAAAAGAAGTACATTTATTAATATCTTCACCACCAGTTAAATATCCGTGCTATTTTGGTATTGATACTGCATATAGAAGCGAATTAATAGCAGCAAACAATACCATTGCTGAAATTGGTGCAAGGCTTGAGGCAGATTCACTTGGATATTTAAGTATGGAAGGTATGTATAAGTGTTTATCAGAAAAGAAAGGCTTCTGTGTAGGTTGTTTAAATGGAGTATATCCAGTAGCACCACCAATAGAAGCAGGTAAAGAAATTCTTGAAAGGTAGGATTAATTATGATAACTTACAAAGACTCTGGAGTTAATATAGAAGAGGGATATAAAAGCGTTAAACTTATAAAGGATCTTGTAAAGGAAACTTATAGCAAATACGTATTAAATGGATTAGGTAGCTTTGCAGGTATGATTGAGCTTCCAGAGGGGTATAAAAAACCAGTATTAGTTTCAGGAACAGATGGAGTTGGAACTAAACTTGACATTGCTTGCAAAAAAAAGAAATATGATACAGTTGGAATTGACTGTGTTGCTATGTGTGTAAATGATATATTATGTCATGGTGCAAAGCCATTGTTTTTCTTAGACTATATAGCTTGTGGAAAGTTAGACTCAAATGTATCATCTGATTTAGTAAAAGGTGTAACAGATGGATGCTTGCAATCAGATTGTGCTTTAGTAGGTGGAGAAACAGCTGAAATGCCAGGTTTCTATAAAGAAGGGGACTATGATATTGCAGGTTTTGCAGTTGGTATAGTTGACAAAGAAGATATAATTGATGGAAGTAAAATAAATAGTGGAGATAAATTAATTGGAATAGCCTCTTCTGGTATACATTCAAATGGTTTTTCATTAGTTAGAAAATTATTTACTGATTTAGATGAAGAATTTAATGGTGAGGAAATTTGGATTACTTTAATTTCTCGTACTAAGATATTT
>CAMNZV010000042.1 GCA_946575275.1 uncultured Clostridium sp.
AAAAAGTGTTATACATTGGTCTAATAAGCTCAGGTAACTATACCTGAGCTTTAAATGACTAATTAATCCTCATTACCAAATCGCCCAAGATAAATAAATATTAAAAAAGACAATATAATAATTAATATATTTTTAAAAGGATTTAAAGTACCTAAAATATTAACTATACAAAGCTTTAAAATTAATAATGTTAGCAAGGTTAAAAGTAAATAAATTATTATATTAGTAATAGATAAAGAAATATCAATATGCTTTTTAATTTCATAATAATTAATAATAAAACTAATTAAAGAAGTTAAAAACAAGGTTATAGCATAGCCATAGATATTTATAGATTTAATAGGGGTAAATATATATAAAAACAATAATTCTAAAAAGGCTACTATTACAGAATTCCTTAAAATTATACCCTGTTTATTTAAACCATTTAAAATACTACTCATTGGTACAGAAATGAAAAATACAGGGGCACATAAGCCAGCATATTTTATGTAGGTACCAAGGTCTTGTCTATTATAAAACATTTCCCCTAAAGAGCTTGGAATTAACAGGCATATAACTGTTGTTGCAAGGCCAAGTAAAAAAGAAATTTTCAAAACCTTTTTAATTCTAATTTTAGCATCATAAAAGTTTCCTTTAATAATAGTTTGGGAAAGATCTGGAATAAGCAAGGTATTAATAGATGATACTACAATTAAGGGCATTCCAATTATCATCATTGCCATACCAGTAAATTTTCCTATAAGTGATAAGGCTTCACTATGTTCAAAACCTGCAGAAATTAAACATCTAGGTATTACTAAGGTAGATAAGGTATTAAAAATATTACTTAAAAATCCATTAAGGGTTAAAGGCACTGAAACAACTAAAACATTAAATAGTAATTGAGATAATCTTTCAGGCTTTTCATAGGTTCTTTCAAGTTTTTTAATAGTTTTTTTATAATAAAAAAATAACAATAGCAAACTTTGAAGCTCTCCAATAGCTAAGGCTACATAACATAAAGACACTAAGGTAGTTAAGGTTTTAGCCTGAAAAATATATATTAAAATAGCTACAGTTGCTATTCTTAAAGCCTTTTCAAAAATATCAATTATAGATGGAGCTGCAATTTTAGAGGAGCCCCAAAAAAAGCCCTTTAAAATATTTGATAATGCTATAAATATCATAGCAGGACAAGTTATTTTAATGGCTGTTATAGTTCTAGTATCGTTAATACCATAGGTACCTATAGCATCAGCTAAAAAAAATACAAGGGTTCCAATTAAAAGCCCCCAAATAAGATTAAAAAAGGACATAGCCTTAATTGTTCTAATTAAATTTGTATGTTGCTTTTTACCAGTGTATATTGCAGAAATTTGAGAAATAGAGGCGGCTACACCTGCACACATAACACAAATAAATAGGTTGTATATAGGCATAACTAGGTTATAGAGGCCCATACCTTCAGCACCTAAAATATTTGATAAATATATTGAAAAAATAAAACCTAATATTCCCGTTGTAATGTTTGAGGCTGTAAGCATAAATGAATTTCTAAAAAAATTGTCCTTTGACAAAAAAATCACTCCTTTAAAGTACATTAAATATTATTCAAAGGAGTGATAAATTATAACAATTATATTAAGTTTTCAGGATTTAAACATTTTAAAGAATCAATAACAAATATGCCATCTTTTCTAATTAAAACATCATCAAAGTAAATTTCTCCACCACCATATTCAGGTCTTTGTATTTGAACTAAATCCCAATGAACAGCAGATTTGTTGCTGTTATCAGCATCATCATAGCAGCTTCCAGGTGTAAAGTGAATTGAACCTGTTATCTTTTCGTCAAAAAGTATATCCTTCATTGGTTCATTAATATATGGATTAACTCCAAGAGCAAATTCACCAATATATCTTGCACCTTCATCCATATCAAAAATTTCATTGATTTTTTCAGTATTATTTGAAGTAGCCTTTATAATTTTACCATCCTTAAAGGTTAAACTTACATTTTCAAAGGTAAAGCCTTGGTAAATTGATGGAGCATTATAAGTTATAGTTCCATTTACAGAATTTTTAACAGGAGCTGTGTAAACTTCACCATCTGGTATATTCATTTCTCCAGAGCATTTTATAGCTGGAATATCCTTTATTGAAAAAGAAATATCTGTATCCTTTGCAATTATTCTAACTTTATCTGTTTTGTTCATTAAATCAACTAAATTATCCATAGCCATACTCATTTTAGAATAGTCTAAGTTACAAACCTTAAAATAATAGTTTTCAAAGGCTTCAGTGCTCATATTTGCAGATTGTGCCATTGAAGAATTAGGATATCTTAAAATAACCCACTTTGTTTTTGGAACTCTAATTTTCCCATGAACTGGCTCTTGAAACAATTTGTTAAATAGTGACATTTTATCAGAAGGTACATCAGAAGTTTCAGCAGAGTTATTGAAAGCTCTTATTCCAATATAGGCATCCATATCAGACATTCTTAAAGCTTCATATTTTGCCATAAGATTAAGTTGTTTTTCATTACAATTTAACATTAATTCTCTGTCAACCTCTTTATTTTTTAGGGTTACAAAAGGAATTGCATTAGCTTTGTAAGCTTCCTTTACAAGTTCCTTTATAAGTGGCAAGCAATCTCCAATACCTTCAATTAATACTTTTTCATTTTCTTTTAAGTTACAAGAATAATTAATAAGGTTATGTGCTAATTTTTTAAATCTATCATCTGTCATAATTTTTGCCTCCTTTTTTATAAAGTATAACATTTAACATAATTTTTGTGAAATAACACATATTTTTAAGTAATATAAATATATTAATATAGAGAAATTTTTAAGAGGATGTGCTATGAAGAAGGTATTTAAATTCCTATTAGTTTTATTAATAATATTTTTTATTTCACTTTCTGTCTATAAATATAAAGATGGATTTAGAATAAAAGTTTTTAGAAATAGTTTAAGTTTTTCAGTTGTAACTAGAAGTATTTCAAATGGCACATCAATTGCCATAGATGAAAATAAAAATTTATATGTTGCCTATGACAATAATATAAAGGTTATTGACAAGGAGGGCACAGAAAGGGTAATTATAAAGGATTTAAAGGATAATATTGAGGATATAAAATATAAGGACAACTTAATATATCTTATTTCAGGACAGGAGCTTTATGAATATTCTATGGAAGATAAAACTTTAAATGTTATACAAAGTAGTATTCCTAAAGGTGGAAATAATATACCTAGAAAATTATGTTTATATGAAGACAAGCTTTTGCTAGCAATTGGAAGTAGTACAAATGCTGGAATTAATGAAAAAGGACAAGTAGAAAAAATAGCTGTAAATACTGATGAATTATTAAATGGTGGATTATATGAAATAGAAGGTGAAAAGGTAAAAATTTTTGCAGGTGGTATTAGAGGAATTACGGGAATTGACGTAAATAGCAAGGGCGAAGTTGTTGGTATTTTTAGTGGAATAAATAAGGATGATTCAAGAAATATAAATAGGGATACAGACTATATTTATAATATTTTAAAAGGAGAATGGTATGGCTTTCCAGACTTTTCAGGGGGGAACTATATAACTTCTCCAAGATTTATGGGGGATAAAATAGTTGAACCATTAATTGATAAGCCCTGGAAAAAGATAGTTTTAGGTCCAAT
Source organism: uncultured Clostridium sp. (assembly GCA_946575275.1). Taxonomy (GTDB): domain Bacteria; phylum Bacillota; class Clostridia; order Clostridiales; family Clostridiaceae; genus Clostridium. The sequence goes on from CAMNZV010000042.1 coordinate 3,665, forward strand.
TATTGAGGCGGAAAAATTAAATTCTTTAAGGGAGATTGCCATTGATAAAGAGGGAATAGTACTTGAGAAGGATAGCATAATTTACTTTAATAATGATAAAAAAACTCTTTCGATATTAACAGATAATATGGGAAATATGGATATTGCAAAGCTTTTAGATAAAAGTTATGTAACAGATATAATCTACAATAATAATGGTTTTTATATATTAGATAGTGGTGCATCAAGCGTATATTTACTAGAAAAAAATCAAAAAATAGATGGTTTTTTTCTTGAAAATATAGTTTGGATTTTAATAGGGGTATTAATAATAATTATTCTATCAATATTATTTGTTAAAAGGGGAGATAATAAAAATGAAAAAAACATTAGTAGTTAAAATGGATTATATAGATATTTATGGTGATATTCTAGATGTATCAAATGAGGATTTAGGGGTAATATACAATATGTATAAGGATATTGAAGAGGAACTATCTATAGATTATGTAGATGATAATACAAAAAGGGTTCTTAAGGGAAGAAAGTATGACGCATGTACTTTCTTCTTTAGTCTAAATAAAATATGGAGTTTAAGGGGAAGAGATACAGTTCTTAAGGAAGTAACATCATATTTAAATACTAATGGGAAAATATTTTTTTGGGATATTAATAAACCTAAGTATAAAACTGTAAATAATAATATAAAAATTTTAATGCCAAGTGGGAAAATAAAAGGTGGAAATATTACTAATTATAATCCATTATGTGAATGTAGTTATGATAAAATGTTAAAATTACTTAAGAAGTATTATATAATAGAAGAAACAAAAGTATGGAATGAAATGTTTTTCATACAAGGGAAGAAAAAGTAATGTTTGGAGGAACTTTTTAAATGAAAATATTATTAACAGCTTTAAACTCTCAATATGTCCACAGTAATTTGGCAGTTAGGTATTTAAAGGCATTTACTAAAGAATTACCCTATGAAGGTGTTATTCGAGAATTTACTATAAATGAAAGAGAAAGTATTATTTTAAAAGAAATTATAGCAGAAAAACCTGATATAGTATGTTTTTCAGTATATATCTGGAATGTAGAAATGGTTTTAAGAATTTCAAATTTAATTAAAGAGGTTAACAGTAATATTGAAATACTTTTAGGAGGACCTGAAGTTTCCTATGATTCTAAAGAATATTTAAAAGATGAAGCTATAGACTATATTATTGAAGGTGAAGGGGAAAAAACCTTTTATGAATTTGTATTGTATAAGCTAAATAGGTTTGATTTAAATAATATTAAAGGCCTTCATTATAAATTCAATGGAAATATAATTTCAAATGAAAATAGAGAACTTATGAATATGGATGACCTTGTTTTCCCTTATGAAGATAATGAGGACTTAAATAATAAAATAGTTTATTATGAAGGGAGTCGAGGATGTCCATTTAAATGTTCTTATTGCTTGTCCTCAACCACTCATGGAGTTAGATTTCATAGTATAGAAAGAACTATAAAAGAACTTCAATATTTCATAGACAAAAATGTAAGACTTGTAAAGTTTGTTGATAGAACCTTCAATTGCAACCACAAATATGCTATGGCTATATGGAAATATTTAATTAATGCTGATACCAATACTAGATTTCACTTTGAAATCTCAGCAGATATCTTAAAGGATGAAGAAATTACCTTGCTTCAAAGTGCAAAAAATGGGAGGTTTCAATTTGAAATAGGAGTTCAAACCACCAATAATAAGGTTTTAAACAATATTAATAGATTTGTTAATTTTGAAGATATAAAGGATAAGGTTGTAGAATTATCAAAAATAAAAAACATACATCAACATTTAGATTTAATAGCAGGACTTCCAGATGAGGACTATGAATCCTTTAAAAAGTCCTTTAATGATGTACATAGTATTAAACCTGAAATGCTTCAACTTGGCTTTCTAAAATTGTTAAAGGGCTCAACCATGCGAGATGAAAGTTTAAAATATGGTATGAAATATTCTCCATATCCACCTTATGAAATATTAAAAACTAGTAAACTCTCTTATTTTGACATAATAAATCTTAAAAAAGTAGAAGAAATGGTGGATAAATATTATAACAGTCAAAGCTTTAATAATATTTTAGAATTTTTTTATAAAAAGTTTGATACTGCCTTTGACTTCTTTCAATCCCTTGGAAACTTTTTTGAATGCAAAGGATATTTTAATCGAAATATTGGAAACACAGAATATTACAAGGTATTTTTAGATTATAATAAGGAAGTTTTAAAAGGAGATGAAAAATATTTAGTTGATATAGTTAAATATGATTATTTAAGACACAATAAAAAACGTGGAATGCCAGAATTTCTAAGGTATAATATTTCAAAAACTATTGAAGAAGAAATTAAAAATAAATACAGAGAAAGTTATTCCTTCAAGGATTATCAAATAGAGGAATTTTCAATAAATATTAATGATTATTTAATAAATGGAACTGTGAAACATGAAAAAACCTATTGTTTAGTTAACAAGGAAATGAATATTCCTTTCATTTAAGTAGCATTCTAAGGGCTTAACGTAGATGGTGATAGTAAATAACAGTAAATATATTAATCTAAGGAAATATTAATAACTGGTGAACTTTTAAGTTTTAATAAAAAAAAGCCTTAAAAATCAGGATAAATAGTCGATATTTATAATAAAGCAAAGGTTAAATAGCTTTGCGTATAATTAAATTATAGAGTATAATATACTATATAAAGCATTATCTAGTATTGCAAAGGGGTGATATTTTGGCATTAGAAGCAATTAAACAAATCAAGGAGTCCCAGCTTGCAGCAGATGAATTAGTAAATCTTGCAACAGAGGAAGCAAAAGAAATTATTAGTAAAGCCACTAAAGAGGCAAAGGATAATTACAATTTAATTATGAAAAAAGCAGAAGAAAAAAGAAAGGAAATAATGGATAAGGCAGAAAAAGAAGGAAATGATATAGCTTTACCTATAATTTCAAAGGGACAGGATGAAGCTAAACAGATATTAGGTCTATCTTATGAAAAAAAGAAAAAAGCTATTAATTTAGTAATTGAGAAGGTTGTGGGATAATGGCAATAGTTAAAATGAACAAGTTTACCTTGCTTACATTTGAATCTCATAGATCAGAACTTCTTAAAAGGTTTCAAAAATTTTCAAAGGTGGAGTTTTTAAACCTACAGGAAGGTAATGATTTTGATTTAAATACAGATATGTCTGGTTCTGACTATGAAGGCTTAGAAGACAATTTATCAAAAGCAAAAAAGAATTTGGAATTATTATATAAATATGTTCCAAAGAAATCAGCATTAAAGGCTTTAAAGGAAGGAAAAGTAAATCTTACATTAGAAGAACTTGAAGACAAGGTTAACAGTTATAGCCTAGATGCAATTGTAGAAAAAATAAGTGAAAAAGAAAATGAAATATTATCTTTGGAAAACAAAATAAGTGAGCTTACAAATCAAGGTGAAATACTTAAACCTTATGAAAATTTTGATGTTTCATTTCAAGATTTAAAAACATTGAAAGTTCCTTATTTTTTAGGTAGTATATCAAAAAGCTATGAAGATACTCTTGTTTCTACCTATAGCAATGATTATTTAGAAATAATCTCAAGGGATTTAGATAATTTATATTTTTTATTAATTGTACATAATGAAGAGGAAGAAACAATAAACAATCTTAAGTCTTATGGATTTAGGGAATTTAAGGGAGAATTTTCTGATGTTGCCTTAAATATATTACATAATAATACAGATATTATTGAAAAAACAAAGGCTAAGATATTCTTTTTAAAGGAAGAACTAGCCTCATATGAAGAAGAACAAAGGGAACTAGAATTAATATGTGAATATTATGGGAACATGTTAATTAGAAAGGAAGCTATAAATAACTTTTTAAAAAGTGAAAAGGTTATAGTGCTTCAAGGATGGGTTCCAAAAGAGTCTAAGGAGTCTTTAACAGACATTGTTAAGGATGTAACTGATATTTACAACTATTTAGAATTTGAGGATGTAAAAGAATCAGAATATTCAAAGGTACCAATTAAACTTAAAAATAATGAACTTAATACTGCCTTTGAAGATGTTACAAAAATGTACAGTATACCAAAATATGATGAAATTGACCCAACACCATTTGTTGCACCATTTTATTTATTATTCTTTGGAATGATGGTAGCAGATATGGGCTATGGATTGGTTTTATTAATTGCTACATTTGTAATATCTAAAACTTGTAATTTAACTAAAAGTATGAAGAGTTTTATGAAATTTTTCTTTTACTTAAGTTTTCCAACAATAGGCTTTGGAGCAATTTATGGATCATTTTTTGGTGATTTAATAGCACTTCCAAAACTTATAGATACTAATAGAGATATAAATACAGTTTTAATAGCATCTGTAGGCTTTGGAGTAGTTCAAATATTTTTTGGACTTGGAATTAAGGCATATATGTATATAAGAGATGGGAAAATAATGGATGCTGTATATGATGTAGGGGCATGGGTTCTTTCTCTTATTTCCTTAGCACTTGTAATTATGGGAGGATCTATTGGACTTCCATCTATTGGCAAGAAAGTAGCAATTGTTACTATGATAATTGGTATGGTTACCATAGTTTTAACTGGTGGTAGAGATGAAAAAACAACAGGTGCAAGGCTTGGGTTTGGTGCATATTCACTTTATGGAATAACCTCATATATTGGGGATCTTGTTTCATATACCAGACTTATGGCAATTGGACTATCTGGAGGATCTCTTGCAGCTGCAATGAACCTTATGATGGGAATGCTTCCAAGTGGGGTTATAGCAATAATATTTGCACCAGTAATTTTTATCTTTGGACATATATTTAACTTAGGGTTATCTTTACTTGGAGCCTATGTGCACACTTGTAGATTGCAATATGTTGAATACTTTGGAAAGTTTTATGAAGGTGGAGGAAAAGCCTTTAAACCATTTGAAACACAAAATAAATATATAAATGTAAAGAAAGATTAGGAGGATTATAAAATGGAAATAAATACTTGGGTACAATTTTTTATGCAAAATAATGGTGGGTTTATATTTGGGTGTCTTGGAATAGCATTAGCTGTTGGAATGTCAGGTATAGGTTCAGCTAAGGGTGTTGGACTTGCAGGAGAATCTGTTGCAGGATTACTTACAGAACAACCAGAAAAATTTGGTAAAGCACTTATACTTCAATTATTACCAGGAACACAAGGGTTATATGGATTTGTTATAGGTCTTATGGCTTTAGGATATGTGGATCTTGACACAACATTTACAACTGGATTATATATTCTATTTGCATGTTTACCAATGGCAATTTCAGGACTTTGGTCAGGAATTGCGCAAGGTAAGGCAGCAGCAGCAGCAGTACAAATTTTAGCAAAAAAAGAAGAACATAATACAAAGGGAATTGTACTTACAGCAATGGTTGAAACCTATGCATTAATAGGATTTGTTGTATCTATAATCTTATTAATGAAACTATAGATTGGAGTTGTATAAAGCTATGGCAGATATTAGTAATTTAACTTCCAAAATAGCAGAGGATGGAAAAGTTGCAAAGGATAATATCCTAAAAGAAGCTAACATAGAAAGAGATAAAATCCTTTTAAAAAATGAAAATGCTGCAAAGGCAGTAGAAGAAA